>JAKSCH010000422.1 GCA_022360695.1 Gemmatimonadota bacterium | reverse complement strand
CCGGACCCGGTGCCCACCCCCGCGGCACCGACCGCACCCGCGCCGCCAGCGGCCGCCCCGGGACCGGCCGCCGGCGCCGGTCCGGCGACCCAGGAGGAGCGTCTCCGCACCCGGTCGACCCCGCTCGTGCGAAAGATCGCCGCCGAGCATGGCGTCGACATCTCGCAGGTCACGGGGACCGGAACCAGCGGTCGCGTGACGCGCGATGACATCATGGCGTTCATCGAGAGCGGTGCGGCCACGGCGGTCGCGCCGGCGCCGCCCGCCGCCCCCGAGGTGCCACCCGCCCCGGAGCCGGCCGCTCCCGCAGCGGTGGAGAACCGGGCCGCGACGGCTCCGGCGGCGACCCCCGCCGTACCGGCACCGACGCCGGCGGAACCCGGTTCGATGAGGGTGCCGATCCACGGGGCGACGCTCGACATCAAGCTCCCGGCGGTCCCGATCCGAGAGAACGATCGGGTCGAGGAGATGAGTCGCGTCCGGCTGCGCACGATGGAGCACATGCTCATGTCGAAGCGCGTCTCGGCGCACGTCACTTCGGTGAGCGAGGTCGATTTCGAGCACGTGGTGCGGCTCCGGCGGAAACTCAAGGGCAAGTTCGCCGAGCAGGGCGTGAAGCTGACCTACGGACCGTTCGTCTACCGCGCGGTCGTCGAGGCGCTCCGCGAGTACCCGATCCTCAACTCCTCGGTCGATGGGGCACGGATCGTCTACCATTCGAATATCAACCTGGGCGTGGCGGTCGCGGTCAACGACGGCACCGAGCTCATCGTCCCGGTCATCAAGGATGCGGATCGGCTGAGTCTCGTCGGGCTCGCGCAGGGCGCGAACGAGCTGGCGGAGAAGGCGCGGTCGAAGTCGCTCGACTTCGACGACATCCAGGGGGGGACGTTCACCATCACGAACGTCGGCGTGTTCGGCAATCTGTTCGGGACGCCGATCATCAACCAACCGCAGGTGGCCATCCTGGGCACCGGCGTGATCGAGAAGCGTCCCGTCGTGGTCCAGGACGACATGAGGAACGACGTCATCGCGATCCGGCACAGAGCGTACTTCGGTCTGTCGTACGATCACCGGGTCGTGGACGGAGCCATGGCGGCGTTCTTCCTCAACAAGGTGCAGGACTACCTGGAGAACTTCCCCGAAGAGAGCGCGTAGCGACGAACCCGTGGCGACGACCGACAAGGCCTTCGACGAGCGTATTCGGGCGGAGCTGACCCCCGAGCTGTCGATCATCCGTCCGCTCGGGCAAGGCTCGGTCGCCGCCGTGTACCTGGCGCGCGAGCCCGACCTCGATCGGCAGGTCGCGGTCAAGGTCATCCTCCCGAAGCACGCGCGCGACGACACCACTCGTCGCCGGTTCGAGCGCGAAGCGCGCGCCGCCGCTCGGATCAACCACCCGAACGTCACCGCGGTCTTCCGCGTCGGCCGGCTCTCCGACGAGTTGCCGTACCTCGTGATGGAATACGTGGATGGCCGCAATCTCGAGGACGAGCTCGCCGCGGCCGGGGATCTCTCCGTGGACGAGGGCCGAGACATCCTCCGACAGCTCGCGGGTGGGCTCGCCGCGGCGCACGCCGAGGGAATCGTACACCGCGACGTGAAGCCGGCGAACGTGCTTCGGGAGCGCGGAACGGGTCGCGTCGTGCTGACCGACTTCGGGCTCGCCGCCGCGCGAGACCGGGCGGAAGAGACGACGAAGCTGACGATGGTGGGGCAGGTGCTGGGCTCGCTCGAGTACGTCTCGCCGGAGCACCTGCTCGGCGAGGAGCTCACGGAGCTCGCCGATGTCTACTCGCTCGGGGTCCTCGCGTATCACGTGTTCGCGGGGAGGGGACCGTACGAGGCGGAATCCGCGGCGGCCATGACCCAGGCGCACATGAGCAGCCAGCCGATCCCGTTGACGGATCTGCGGAGCGACGTGGACTCCGGCCTCTCCCGGCTGCTCGTGCGGTGTCTCGCGAAGCGTCCCGCGCAGCGACCCACCCCCGAGGCCATCGCCCGTGAGCTGGATGGATCGGCCGGATCGAGCGGGGCGAACGACGCGCCCCCCGAAGCGGACACCGCGTTGGGCCAGTTCCTGGACGAGCTCAAGCGCCGGCGCGTGTACAAGGTCGGTGCCGCCTATCTGGGGGCGACCGTCGTCCTCATCTCCCTCATGGACGGCGTGGAGAGCGCGCTACAGCTCACGCCGGCGGGATCGCGCACCATCCTCGGGATCGTGCTAGGGGGGCTTCCGGTCACGCTCGCGCTCTCGTGGATGTTCGATCTGCGCGCGGGTCGGATCGAGCGAACCCGGGACGCGGAGGAGGGCGGGGTGCTTCGCAACCGGGTGATCCCGGCGGTCGCGCTCGTGCTGAGCCTCGTCCTCGCGGGGCTGGTTTGGTGGGGGATCCAGCTCCTCGGCTGACGGTAGCTCGCCGATCGCCGCGACCGGTCCGTATTATGCACGCCGAGCGAAGACGATACGGAGCGGAAGCAGGCCGGTTTTTCGACGACCCGTAGTCGATCCCGGCGAGGTTGACTCGTTTCGGAACCGCCGGTAGGCTGCCGCGTTCGAAGGTTGCCGCTCTCACTCTTCCTTCATCGAGGACCATGGAAAGCTCTGTCGCGGTGCGTGGGCGAGGGTTCGGCAAGACGTTGCGACGAGACGCGTGGTGGATGCCGCCGCTCAGCGTCGCGGTCGGGTTGAGCCTGTTCGGCGCCTACGCCACGTGGGCGATCATGTTCGGCAACACGAACAACGTCTACTTCGCCGACCCCTACCTGTCGCCGTTCTACTCCCCGTGCATCACGGCGTCGTGTCCGGAGAAGATCCGCTTCTTCGGGGTCGGTTGGTGGCCGTTCTCCCCCGCCATCCTGATGATGGGCATCATCCTCGGCTTCCGCGGGACGTGCTACTACTACCGCAAGGCCTATTACCGGGCGTTTTTCGCGGACCCGCCGGCGTGCGCCGTGGGCGAGTTCCGGGGGGATCGGTACAAGGGCGAGACATCGTTCCCTTGGATCCTCCAGAATCTCCACCGCTATTTCATGTATCTGTCGATCGTGGTCATCCTGTTTCTGGCCTACGATACGGGGCACGGATTCTTCTTCGAGGACGGGCTCGGGGTCGGAGTCGGATCGATCATCCTCCTCATCAACTGGCTCCTGCTGACCGGCTATCTGTTCGGGTGCCACTCGCTGAGGCACATCATCGGGGGGAACGTCGACTGCTACTCCTGCACGCTCGGCGGCAAGGCGCGTCACGGGTTGTGGAAACGCGCCACATGGTTCAACAAGCGGCACCAGCTCTTCGCCTGGACGAGCTTGATCTTCGTGTGCTTCACCGACCTCTACATCCGGCTCGTGGCGATGGGCACGTTCACCGA
Source organism: Gemmatimonadota bacterium (assembly GCA_022360695.1). Lineage (GTDB taxonomy): Bacteria > Gemmatimonadota > Gemmatimonadetes > Palauibacterales > Palauibacteraceae > Palauibacter. The sequence goes on along the minus strand of JAKSCH010000422.1, from coordinate 11,054 downwards.
TCTCCGGATCCTCTAGCGGCCCCGCCGAGAGCGTCATGGACCTACGCGAGCGTCACGAGCACGACGTCCTGGTGATCGGGGCCGGGGGAGCCGGCCTGCGCGCCGCCATCGCGGCGAAAGAGGCGGGCGCGTCGGTAGGGCTCGTCTGCAAATCGTTGCTCGGAAAGGCGCACACCGTCATGGCGGAGGGCGGCGTGGCCTCCGCGCTCGGCAACGTGCGACCGGAAGACAATTGGAAGGTCCACTTCCGCGACACGATGCGCGGCGGGAAGGGCCTCAACGACTGGCGCATGGCGCGGATCCACGCGCAGGAGGCACCGGATCGCGTCCGGGAGCTCGAGGCGTGGGGCGCCCTGTTCGACCGGATGGAAGACGGTCGGATGAACCAACGGCCGTTCGGCGGACACACGTACGCGCGACTCGCGCACGTCGGGGACCGGACCGGGCTCGAGATGATCCGCACGCTCCAGGACCACGCCGTCCACGAGGGCGTCGACGTGTTCATGGAGTGCACGGTGTTTCGTCTGTTCACGGTGGACGGACGGATCGCCGGCGCGCTCGCCTACTGGCGGCCCACCGGTGAGTTCGTGCTGTTCCGCGCCAAGAGCATCGTGCTCGCGACCGGCGGGATCGGGAAGGGCTGGAAGGTCACCTCGAACTCGTGGGAGTACACGGGCGACGGGATGGCCATGGCCTACGACGTGGGCGCCGAGCTGCTCGGGATGGAGTTCGTCCAGTTCCACCCGACGGGCATGGTGTGGCCCCCGAGCGTCGCGGGTACCCTCGTCACGGAAGGTGTGCGTGGCGAAGGCGGCATCCTCACGAACAGCGAGGGCGAGCGGTTCATGTTCCGCTACATCCCGGACCTGTACAAAGAGGACACCGCCGACACCGAGGACGAAGCCGACCGCTGGGCGGCGGGCGATCGCGTCAACAATCGTCGGCCACCCGAGCTCCTGACGCGCGATGTCGTGGCGAAGGCGATCGTGGCCGAGGTGGAAGCCGGTCGAGGGACACCGCACGGGGGCGCCTACCTCGACATCGCCGCCAAGCGCGACCCCGAGTACATCAAGGCCAAGCTCCCGAGCATGTATCACCAGTTCAAGGAGCTGGCAGGCGTCGACATCACGGTCGACGCGATGGAGGTCGGCCCGACGCTCCACTACGTGATGGGGGGCGTGAAAGTCGAGCCCGAGACGGCCGAGACGGCGGTGCCGGGTCTCTACGCGGCCGGTGAAGTCGCGGCCGGTCTGCACGGCGCGAACCGACTCGGCGGAAACTCGCTCTCCGACCTCGTCGTGTTCGGCCAGCGGTCCGGCGCCGCGGCCGCGGAGAGCGCCGCGGCCGAAGAGGGGTATCGCGAGATCCAGGAGGACCTCCTCGAGAAGACCATCGAGGAGGTGATCGCGCCGTTCGGTCGTCAGGGCGGTCACAACCCGTTCGAGATCCAGGAAGAGCTCAAGAACGTACTGGGCGCGAAGGTCGGGATCGTACGCACCGCGGATCCGCTCCAGGAAGCGATCGGGGACATCCGGGCGCTGCGTAACGCGCTCAAGGCGTGCTCGATCGATGGCGGTCGCGCGTACAACCCGGGGTGGAACACCTGGATCGATCTGCGCTCGCTGCTCCAGGTGGCCGAAGCGGTGGCGATGTCGGCTCTCGACCGCCAGGAGAGTCGTGGGGCGCACACGCGGCTCGATTTTCCGGATTCCGATCCGGAGCTCGTCAAGCACAACACCGTGGTTCGGGACGAGGGTGGACGCATGACGATCGTCATGGACCCCGTCCCGAGCCCACCCGAAGAGCTGCGGACTCTCATAGACGAAGGGGTGTGACGCGTGGCCGAGCGAACCTTCGAGGTCTATCGGGGTGACGATCACTCCGGAGAGCTCGAGCCATATACGGTCGATGTCGACGAGGGGATGGTCGTGCTCGACGCCATCCACCAGATCCAACGGACGGATGCGCCGGATCTCGCCGTGCGCTGGAACTGCAAAGCGGGCAAGTGCGGATCGTGCGGTGCCGAGGTCAACGGTCGACCGAAGCTCACTTGCATGACGCGGATCTCGGATTATCCGGAGGACGAGACGATCACGGTCACGCCGATGAAAGCGTTCCCGGTCATCCGCGATCTCGTGACCGACGTCTCGCAGAACTACCGGAACAACGAGGCCATCCCCCGCTTCAATCCCCGCCCCAAGGACGCCGAAGACGGCTGGCGGATGCAGCAGTACGAGGTCGAGAAGGCGCAGGAGATGAGGAAGTGCATCGAGTGCTTCCTGTGCCAGGACGTGTGTCACGTCCTCCGCTCGCACTCGAAGCACGAGGAGTTCATCGGTCCGACCTACTTCGTGCGTACCGCCGGCTACAGCATGAACCCGATCGACGTCGAGGACCGCACCGAGTTCCTCAAGGAGCGGGGCGGGATCGGCTACTGCAACATCACCAAGTGCTGCACCGAGGTGTGCCCGGAGCACATCACGATCACCGACAACTCGATCATCCCGCTCAAGGAGCGCGTGGTCGACCGCTACTACGACCCGATCAAGTCGCTCGTGAGGCTGATCCGCCGGAAGTAGCGCTTGCGATCTCTGACGCGGTCGAACTAAGGCCTGCGATCGCGGACACCGTCAACGCAGCGCCTGCGGGCTCGGACCCCGTCGATGCGCGCCGGGCCTTCGCGGAACCGTTCGCCACGGACCCCGGCGACGATCGGTCGTTCATGGCCGGTTGAAACGAGGCGACGTTTCAGCTGAAACGTCGGTCGGTCCATTCGCCTGCGCCGCCTGCCTCGCGGGACGGCGCACCCCGACGACGCTACGCCCCCGCGGCGCAGATCGGAGATCGCGCGACGGCCGTAGCGCCAGCTCATTCTCCACCGCCTTCGACTCGGGCGCGCGCGGACTCGACGCGAGCTTGAAGGGTCTCGTCCGCCGCCTCCCACAGCCGGGCGAGTCGAGCGACGTGGGCCGACGACGCCCCTTCGTCGCCGACGGCGGCGTGGAGCTCACCGAGACGTTCGTGGATGGGCCCCAGGTGCCAGGCGTCCGTGTCGCGCGCCCGGAAGGTGTAGGACGTCTCGACGTAGCGTGTGTAGGCGGCGATGGCGGAGTCCGTTTGGCCCGCTCGCTCGAAGGCCCGGCCCAGCTGGGGCAGCGCGCAGGTCAGGCAGGGTCCGCGGTCGGCGGCGCGCGTGGCCTCGATCGCGGCGCCCGCGTCACCGGTGCCGAGCGCGATCGCCCCTCGCACGCGATCGAGCGCGATCCGCTGGCCCGCGGAGCGGATCTCCGGCGCGACCTCGGCCTCGAAGCGCGTCAGTAGCTCACCGGCACGCGCGGCTCGACCCGCACCGGCGTACACCTCGGCCAGCTCGAGATAGGGTCGGTCGAGCGGATCGAGCTCATCGAGCGGGTAGGTGCGTTGTGCCAGATCCAGGATCGCGAGCGCGGCGCTCGCATCTTCTTGGACGAACAGCTTCATGCGCGCGAGGCGGGAGGCATCGACCAGATAGCCGCGCGGAAGATCCCGCTCCTCGTTCGAGGTCATCGCGTCTCGATACAGCGCCTCGGCCTCGGCGAGCCTCCCTTCGATCGCGGCGAGACCCGCCAGCTCGAGGCTGGTCGAAGTTCGCCAGAACGGACTCGACGTCTCGTCGGCCCGCAAGCGCCGGAGTCGCTCTTCCGCCTCGGCATACTCGCCCTGCGAGGCCCACAGTTGAGCCTCGTGCTCTCGCGCCGTGGGGTCGCCGATGAGGCTCGGGTGCGCGTCGATCAGCTCGGTCGCCGTCCGTAGGTCTCCTTTGTTGCCGTAGGCCGTGATCAGGTTCATGAACGGGATCACGGCGGTGGAGTCCACGGCGAGCGCACGCTCGAGCAGCGTGATGGCGCCGTCGACATCACGCAGGTCTTCCAACCGGATGAGCGCCAGGTTGTTGAGCGCCGTCCCTTCGTCCGGCTCGCGCTCCAGGAGCCGCTCGTACGCCTCGATGGCGGCCGGCGTGTCGCCGGTCGCGTCGCTGTAGTAGGCCGCGGCCGCCAGATCGCGCTCGCGAGGCGTAAGGCGATCGCGGAGCTGGTACGCGCGCTCGAGCGCTTCGTAGGTACGCGCCCGCTCCTCGCCGCGGTTGCGGAGCACGATCCCGAGCTTCCGCCACGCCATCGCGAACTCCGGATCGAGCCCGATGGCCTCTTCGAGCAGCGACTGCCCCCGGTCCTGCTCGCCCTCGACGTCGATGGCGCGGATGGCCGCGGAGTACGAGCGGAGCGCCTCCAGGTCCCCCGTGGTCACGCGCTCGAGCGGCTCGGCTCGGCCGATCGAGGCGAGCGGCTCTCCGATCCGTTCGCGCAGCTTCTTCGACAGCTCATCGACCGCGCGGACGATCCCGTCCGCGTTCCGGGCCGTCGCGCGACGCGAGACGAGCACGGTGCCGTCGTCGGATTGCACGACCTCCGCGATGAGCACGAACCCGGACCCGACCCGCGTGATCTGGCCGCGGACGACGCCGCGAACGGACTCGCGTTGCGCGACTTCGAGCGCGAGCTCGGTATCGAGCAACGCGTCGGGCTCGCGCCCCATACGGGTGAGCGCGGCCCCCACCAGACGCTGCGAGTGGATGCGCACGGTCGGCGACTGCGCGAGGTCGACGCGCATCCCCTCCGTGATCGTGGTCGCGAGATCGGTCAGGTCGTCGGGGCTGGCGAAGTCCGCGAGTATCAAGCGTTCACGGTCATCGAGCGTGCCTTGCGCGACCAGTGTCCCGGCCGGCCCGATCCCCGCGCTTCGGAGCACCATGTAGACGGCGGTCACGACCGCCAGCAGCCCGAAAGCGCCCGCGCCGCCCGCGATCGTGTTGCGCCAGCTCAAGAGCCCCGGGAGGCCCGCCCGCCGCGCGGGCGACGAGATCCCTCGGTCGGTCGCGGCACCCGATCGAGCCTCGGACGAGGCTGCGGTCGGCGCGGGATCTTCCGTGGTCACGTTCGCTGGACGTGCTCCCGGGGCGACGGTCTGGGCGGAGGACGCATCCACGGCGCGTTGCGAGCCCGAGGACAGATCGAGCATCGGCCAGCGCGCCGACGCGCCTCTCTGGATCGAGGCCGTAGCGAGCAGCGCGGGGAGGAGCACGATGAGAAGACCGGCGGCCGCCGGCTCGACCCAGCTCGGCAACCCGAGGGTCACGCGTACGATCTCGAAGGTCTCGAACAGCAGCCACGCGAAGATCAGATAACCCGCCAGGACCTGCCAGATCGAGCGGCGGTGCAACTCTCCGATCAGCCGTCTCAACGCCATTCGCTACCCTTCGGGTTGTCGTCGTGTCTTCCGACCCCCTCCCGTCCCGGCCCTATCCCCTCGCGCTCAGGATCTCTTCGAGCCGCGCTTGTGCCGCGCGCACCCGTGGCTGGAGCTCCTCGTCGGCTTCCGCCCACAGCTCGACGAACATCGCGTAGTACTTCGCCGCGTTTTCGTAATCCTCGGCTTCGTCGAACAACTCGCCCAACCGCTCGAGCGTGTGTCCGCGAAAGTCGCCGTCCACGCTGACCGTACGGAACAGATACGGCGTGTCGATCATACGCTCGTAGACCGCGAGCGCGGAGTCGCGTCGGCCGGCGCGGTCGTGCGCCAACGCGAGGGCCGGAAGCGCGCAGACGACGCACTCATCCACATCGCCCGCCGTGAGGGCGGCGATGGCTTCGTCGTACCGACCCTCGCCCAGCGCGATCAGCCCGCTCGAGTAGTCGAGGGACGGGCGATTTCGGCCCCGGGCCCGATCGTCCAGCTCGCCGTCCCAATCTTCGAACATGGCTCGCGCCTGTCCTTCGGCGCCCCCGAGCGCGAGGATGGAGATGAGCTCCGGGTAGGGTCGGTCTGCGGCGGGGATGTCGCCCAGCGGGTAGGCCTCGAGTCCCGCACCCAGGATCTCGCGCGCGCGCGCCGGGTCGCGCCGAACGAACAGGTGCGTGGAGGCCCGGGCCGCTGCGTTCCTCAGCGCAGCGGCCGGCCCGAGCTCTCGGGCGGCCAGACGTTCGGACGCCGAGCTGCGTCGATCCGACGCCTGGACGCGGCCGTGCTTGGCTTCGAGAGCGGCGCGGAAGAACTCGATGCCATCGACGACGAACGGGTTCTCACGCTGATCCGAGACCATGTGCTCCAGGGCCTCGGTCTGTAGGTCGCCCAGACCCACGCGCAGCTCGATCAAGAACCCCTCACCCATCCAGTTGTGCGGCTGCTGCGCGAGCAACGCCTCGAGCGTCTGCGTGGCCTCGTCGTACTTTCCCTGCGCCACTTCGGCGATCGCGGCGTTCGTATAGGGGAACGCGGACGCGGAGTCGATCGCGATGGCGCGCTCGTAGAGGGCTTCGGCCTCCTCCCACTGGCGGCGACGTCCGTAGGCGGCCCCGAGGTTGTTGAGGGCCCAATCATCGTTCGGATCGCGCGTCACCATGCCTTCGTAGACCTGCGCCGCCGCGTCTTCGTCGCCCATCACGGCGCCGTAGTACGAAGCCATCGCGAACCCGCGCTCGCGCTCGGTCAAGCGGTCCCGGTGCTCGAACGCCCGAGTCAAGGCCGCATAGGCATCATCGAGCCGTAGCCCGCGGTTCACGAGCTCCTGTCCCATTTTGCGGTGGGCCATCGCGAACGCCGTGTCGAGCTCGACGGCCTCCTCGAGCAGGGCGATCCCCCTCTCGGTATCCACGTCGTAGTCGATGAAGCCGATCGCCTCGGTGTATCGCTCGAGCGCGGCCAGGTTGGGCGTCGTCACCCGTTCGAGCGGTGGGTCGGCCCCGAGATTCCGGAGCGACTCGCCCAACCGCTCGCGCAGCCGCTTCGAGAGCGCGTCGATCGCCGAGATGAGTCCGTTGGCGTCCGCCGACTCGCGTCCCGAGGCGAGGATGTCGCCCGTCGTCGGGGAGACGAGCCGCGCCGTCAGCACGAAGCCCCCACCCGCCGATCCGACGTCTCCGGCGATCACCGCTTTGATCCCTTCGCGCTGCGCGAGCTCGCGGGCGAGCTCCTCCTCGAGCGGCTCGTTCGCGGGGCGCGACATCCGCGCCAACGCCTCGGACACGAACGCGGGCTCGGCGAGACGAACCACCTCGGACTGCGCGAGGTCGACGCGCAGCGCCTCGGTCACCACGTCCGCCAGGTTCTCGTCGCTCGTACGGTTCGAGAAGTCGGCGAGCAGGATGCGATCCCGCTCCTCGAGCACGCCCTGGGCGACGAGCGTCGCCGCCCCGCCGATGCCGAGCGTGCGCATGGCGACCCACCCTCCGACGCCGAGCACGAGCAGCGCCAGCGCGGCGGCACCTCCCAGGTAGGCGCGCTTCCATGTGAACAGCTTGCGGGCCCCGGTCCGCTCGGGGACCGGTGGGGGCGGCACCTCACCCGCTTCGGCCAACGACTGCGGAGCCGGCTGCGGGTCCTTCGTCACGACCCCCTCTTGCACGAACGCCGTGGCCAGCACGACGGGAAGCCCGATGATGAGTAGAAACAGCGCCATCGACGCGGACCAGTCCGGAAGGCTCAACGCGCCCGCGAGCGTGTCGACCACCTGGAGCACGATCCACGAGCCGCCCACGTAGATACCGAGCACCTGCCAGAGCGACCGTCGGTGGATCTCCCGGATCAGGGACTTCATGCGCCCCGGTCCTCCGGCTCGCCGACCACCCGCCAGACTTCGCCCAGACCGAGCGTCTCCGCGCGGCGCGCGATGTCATCCACATCCAATTGATCGGGCGAGATGGCCAGCATCGAGGCGATGTCCCGAAGGTGCTTGTCCGAGCCGCCGGCGGCGAAGTACTGGAGTTTCTTCAAGATCAACTCCTCCGGTGGCGAGAACGTGGCTTCGAGGTCCGGCAAGGCAGGAAGTCGACGTCGGCCCTCGATCTGTCGTCGCTCGACATCGTCCGTCGCGATGAAGAAGTCGACTTTGAACCCCGCTCTCGGAACGAGCACGTTGAACTGGCCCCCTGTTCGGACCGCAGCCCGCGCCTGGGCCTCGTCCAGATGAAACTCGGAGGGATCCAGGCTGCGAGCGAGTCTCTCGACATCGGTTTCTTCGATGTCGATCACGATGTCGATGTCGAAAGTGGCGCGCGGCTCGCCGTATGCGACACTCGCTATGGAGCCTCCGATCGCGTAGGGGATGGCCAGGTCCTCGAGGGCGGCTACCACGGCGCGCAGCATCTCATCCGGCGTCACGCGTACACCTCTTCGCCACTTCAGCCCGAATCTCGGTCTCCGACCACTCCGGTCGGAGGGCGCGGAGATGGGTCTCGACTCTCCCTTGTATGAGCTCGCTGAACCGGAACGAGGCCGCGATCTTGTCCGCCGAACGCATCGCGCGGTAGACCGGGATCAAGCCCGGATCGACCTTCCCGGCTCGCCTGGCTCTCTCGAGGGCGGTCTCCATCAACCGATCTCCTCCCGGATCTGTCGAAGTCGGTATGATGTTCTCATGCGGCCCCCGGCGACCGTGGATTCGGCCCGAAAATCTAGGCTTGTCAACGGTGCGCGACCAGAAAGCGGCCCACCGGATGAAGAGAAAGGGCGAGTCAGTCTTCGATGTTGATCACGCTCATCTCGGCGATCCGTCGGAGACCGGATCGAGTCGTGACGTAGATCTCCGCGCCTTTGACGAGCGCGGTCGCGATCTGGAGCGCGCGTTCCGGTCGACCGCCGAGCTGCGCTCGGACTTCGGCCGCCTGCACGGCGACGTCCGGGGTCGCGGGGATCATCGTCAGACCGGTGTACACCTGCAGCGCCTTCGCGATCTCGCCGGCGAGGTCCGAGCGACCGCTTCGGTACACCTCCGCCAGGATCTGATAGAGCGACAGCGCGGAGGTCTGCGCCTGGACGTGACCGGTCTGGAGGGCGGTCATGATCTCGTTCGTACGCTCGGAGAGATCCTGCTCGCCCAAGAGGTGGAGGGCCAGCACCCGCGCATCGATGTGGACGAGCTTCGCGGTTCGAAGTCGCTCGAGGAGCGCTTGATCCCCGTTGCCGTCGATCATCAATCGTCCACCAGCTCGGCCCACAGCTCGTCGCGAGGACCCAGCTCCTTGAGCGAGCCGCGGAGGTGATCCTCGAGATCCGGGGCCAGCTTCTCCATCCGGATCTCGACCCCGTCGACCTCCACCGCGAGTCGATCTCCCGGCTGGAGCCCGAGCGCCAGACGGGCTTCCTTCGGTACGACGATCTGGTTCTTGCTGCTCATCTTTACCGAGACCGCCACGACACGCCTCCTCCAAAAGGAGGAAGCAAGGTACGCTTTACGTGTCCGCTTTACAATGAAATCAGGGGACCAGCAGCCACGAGACGAACCCGATGTAAAGCGCGAGCAGGAGCCCGCCCTCCCATCGATTGACGCGTTGGCCGGTGAGGGCGAGGGGGATCAGCAAGACCGAGAAGGCGAGCGCCGGGAGCACGTATTGGACGACGATCGACGGCGGGAGCTCGAGCGGGCGAAGGAGCGCGGCCGTCCCGAGCACGAGCCCCAGGTTGAAGACGTTGGATCCGATCACGTTCCCGATCGCCATGTCGCCCATCCCGCGAAACGCGGCCGCGAGGGTCGAGGCGAGCTCGGGCAGCGAGGTGCCGACCGCGATCATCGTCGCGGCGATCACCGCCTCGGGGATCTCGAACCGGTAGGCGATGGCCTCGGCGGAGTCGAGGAGCCATTTCGCGCCGTACATCAGCGACGGAAGACCCACGCCGATCCGTATCAGCGCCCACCACAGACCATGCTCCATCTCCGACGAAGCGGTGGTCGGCGCTGCGGAGCCGTCCGGCTCGGCAGTCCCCGTCCGCGCGGCGACGACTTCCTCGACGGTGACGGGAGCGTCGTCCCCAACGGCCTTGGCCGGGTCGGTCGAGGTCGCGGTCGGCTCCGGCGGCTCCCACCCGGCGGCTTCGAAATCGTCCCCCCAACGGAGCAGGAACAGGAGATACAGGCTCCAGCCCGACACGAGGGCGAGACCATCGAGACGACCGAGCGCGTCGTTGAGCGAAAGGACCATCACGATCGTCAGGACGAAGATCACGAGCGGGGTCTCGCGGACGACCAAGCGCCGGTGCACGCCGATGGGTCGTATGAGCGCGCCGAGCCCGACGATCAGACCGACGTTCGCCGCGGTGGACCCCATCACGTTCCCGACCGCGATCCCGGCGTCGCCGGCGAGAGAGGCGGCCCCCGTCACGACCAGCTCCGGAGCCGACGTCCCGAATGCGACGACGGTGAGCCCGACCACGAGATTGCTGACGCCGAGGCGCTTGGCGAGCTGCGCGGAGCCACGTACGAGCCAGTCCGCCCCCAGGGTGAGGAGCGTGAGACCGAGCGCGAACAGCAGCGCATCACCCATCGGCAGCCCGATGGACGGCGATCAGTGATTTGGACAGAAAGCGCAACCGCGTGGAATCCTCGGGAGCGAGCGGCGCGCCTACTTGCTGGCCGCCGAAAGACTCGGTCGAGCGGAAGACCCTGCGTCGGCTTCCTTCGGCGCAGCACCCGCCGACGAAGCCGAGGGGGTGGTCTTGCCCATTTGGAAGCGACCCTCGACCTGACCGCCTTCGTCGAGCTTGATGCGCCGGCTCCGAATGTCGCCCTCGATCCGACAGGTCTCCTGGAGCTCCACCCGGCTCGCCCCGACGACCGTACCGGTCACCGCGCCCGCTACGACGACATCCTGCGTCTCGATATCGCCGTCGACGGCACCACCCCGACCGACCACGACGGACTTCGTGGCGCGGATCGCGCCTTGGACCTTGCCCTCGATCCGCACCGTTCCGTCGCACTTGATGTCCCCGGTGATCTCCATCCCCGGCCCGATCACCGAGACGACATCGCTGACGTCGCGGGCGCTGGTATCTGTTTTGGGTTCTCTAGCCATGTCGGGTCCGTTCCTTACCTCGGTTGTGAGCGCTCCGCCGTCACGGCGCCGCGCGGGTCGGGTCACCCGCCACGTGGGCGAGCGGATCGAGCAACGAGCCGCTTTGTGAGAGCTCCAGATGAAGATGGGGTGCTGACGATATCCCGGTGTTCCCGGACAACGCGACGACTT
>JAKSCH010000158.1 GCA_022360695.1 Gemmatimonadota bacterium | reverse complement strand
TCGAGGGTCGCCACGAGTGCGAAATCGGCAGTCTGTCGCTCTGGATATGTCATCTCCGCGTAGCTTCGGTAAGGGCCGGTCACTGTGAAGCCGCGAGCAACGAGCAGCTCCTGGAAATCGAAGGCGAGGTTGTCCGCGAAGCTTGCGAAGGGCTCCACTTCGGGCCGCGGCGTCCCCGAGGCGGTGTACGTGCCTGTTAGCTCGCCTGCGGCGTACTGAGGACGGACGAGGGCGAAGACGACGCCCGCTGAAGCTGGCTCTCGGTCGATCGACGGTGCATAGTCGAACGCCGGTCGGTAGACGGGTGTAGTCGTGACAGATTTCGTGGCGCAAGCGACTGCCCCGACAGATGGTGCAAGAGCAGTGGCTATCAGCGCCCGAGCGACTTGACGTGAGAAGGTCTTAATCATGTGCTTACCCCCGTGCTGATGGGAAACGGCTCCGTTCGGGACAGCTCGAGTGTCTTGTATCTGGATGTCGCGTATACAAACCGACTCCTCGTCGCATCGCCGGCTTGGGGACCTTACCGTGCTTTCGGGCAGCCTCCCGTTATCTAGTAGCCGAGTTCTCGCAAACGTCCCAGCCTCCCTCGCCAGCACCGTGAGCCGCTGTTGAGGAGGCAGTCCGATGTCGACTGCGGAGACGGGACTTCGCGGAGACCGGGCTTGAGTTCGATCCCGCCGGTTTTGTCGGCCTGGGTCTTTCGCATACTGGCTTGTGGCTCACATTTGGAAGTAGCCGAATGCCGCCAGACGTCTCACAGCAGCTCTGCCGGAGAACGCGAACGGGTCATGGGGACCAGTGAGGCCGCGAGTCGAATCGACGATGTGAGAGCCGAAGCCCACCTGGTTGCCCGGTTCGAACCCCGGGTGCGCCGCGTCGCGCGGGCCCGCGTCCACCCGGACTGGGTGGACGATGTCGTGAACGAGGTTCTGGGGGCGGTGGTTGAAGCCGTCAGGGACGACCGCGTCGAGGACCCCGATCGGCTACCGGGGTTCGTTTACGGCGTGACTCGCAATGTGATCAGCAACTGGGCTCGCGCGCAGGCGCGCGACCGACGAGCGACCGAAGACGGGTTGGAGCCGGCTCGTGAGATATCTGATCCCCTCCAGCTACTCTTGGATGAGGAGACACGAGCGTCTGTGGTGCGATGTCTAGAGTCGCTACGCGACGAGGATCGGGAGATCCTCCACATGTCGTTCTATCGCGGCCTGACCCCAACCGAAGTGGCAAACGAGACAGGCATCGCTCCCAACGTGGCACGTCAGCGTCTGTGGCGAGCGCGCGAGCGATTCAAAGCCAAATGGCAGGCACGCGATGCGATGTGAGGATGTGCGGGAACGCGGGGTCATCGAGCAGTACGTGACCGCTCGGCTGACCGATCCCGAGCGGGAGGCGTTCGAAGAGCACTTCTTCGAGTGTGATTCCTGCTTCGAGGCCGTCGAATTGGCGACCGCCGTCAGAGAAGGCTTTGAGAGCGGCGCGCGGACCTCTTTCGACCCGAGAAGGCTGGCGCCGTGGCGGCGGCTGTCACTCGCAGCGGCCGCAGTCCTTTTGATCGCTACGGGGTTGATTCTGTACCGATCGAGTACGCCCCCCCCGGACCCTGCGATCGTCGCCCTCGGGCGCCTTGCGGAAGTGCCTCCGTACTTCCCCGAGCCAGCTGTTCGCGGCGGCGCAGAGCGGGATTCGGCCCAGGAGCTCTTCGAGGAAGGCATGGCGTTATACGTCGCCGGCGATTTCGAGGCGGCCGTGCCCACGTTGGAGGCGTCCCTCATCCTGGAACCGACGCCCGGTCGGAGCCTGTATCTCGCTGCCGCTCGCCTCAGGAGCGGGGACGCTCGTGGGGCGCTCGGGGCACTCGAGATCGCCGGCACGGAGCCGTTACTGACTGAGCGAAGTCGGTTCTACTCGGCCTTGGCTCATCTGCAGCTTGGCGACACGCAAGCCGCTCTCGAGGTTCTGCGCGGGGTGGAGGATGGCGAGGGAGAGTTCGCCGTCGAAGCGCGGCAGCTCGCGGAGCGAGTCCAGCAACTGTTGGGGTGGTAGGGGATGTGGAAGGGCGTCGGAGCGCTGGGCGCGGTCGTCGCGATCATTTTGCTCATCTTGATAACCCCGGCGTCGCGCTCGCCCCCCGGCGACCCACCTCTCCCACCGCGGTCGGGACCGGAGGCCCACCTCCGCCTCGGGCATGATCGAGAGCGAGCTTTCGATCTCGAAGGGGCTCTCCAGGCCTATGCCGAGGCGATTCGTCTCGACCCGTTCCTCCTCGAGGCTCATCTCGGCTATCAGGAGATCATGCACTTGCTCTGGCGGGGGCACGAACTGCCGGGGCACTACCGGCAGCTTCGTGATCGGTGGCCCGAGAGCGCTCTCCACCGCTTCCTCTTCGCGCACGCGGTCGCGCGACGGACCCTAAACTGGCGCGAGACCGTCGCTCTCTATGATGAGGCGATCGCGCTCGACCCCACCTTTCCGTTGCCTTTCGCGTACCGATACGAGAAGCACACGTTTCCCGATCCTGCGGACCTGGGGCCCGCCGTGGGCTCGGCGCAGCGGTGCTCACAGCTGGCGCCGCGGCTAGCGGCCTGCCATGAGGAGTTGGCGAGGTTCGCGGACGCGGCGGAGGACTTCGAGACGGCCGCGGGCGCGTACGAGACTGCGTTAGCAGCCGACTCCACCGGGCGAAAGCGACCCCTCCTGTACCTTGGACTCGCCGAGAGTCAGGCGATGCTCGGTAGACCCGACGCCGCCCTCGCAACTCTGGAGAGCGCGTTCAAGGAGTTCAGTGGCCCGGGTCAGGCGAAGGGAAAGTTCGACTTCTACACCGATCTCGAGGCGAGCATACGGACCTCTTGGCGGGATCCCAGGTGGTCGCCCGAGACGGTGCCGGAGCTCGTCGATTACCGGCAGCGGGCACTCGCGCACATCGATGCGCTCGAGCGCATCGATACGATCCCGGCACTACGGGATCGGCTGACCGTTTGGCAGGCGCTGACCGCTCCCTCCCTTGGCGACGACGAGAGAGGGCTGGCGTTGCTTTCCCAGGCCATCGCTGACAGTGCGAGGTTTCGCAGTTCCAATAGGACGGCCTACCTACGCCGCGAGCGCTGTGAGCTTCTGCGGGTTTTGCAGGAGCTGGAGAAGGCGAGGGTCGACTGCGTCGCAGCTCTGGAGGTCTTTCGAGCCACCGCCGATTCGCTCGAGCTGAGACGGGTACTCCGCGAGCTCATCCATGTCGAGGAGGAACGAGGGCAGCTAGTCGCGGCGCTGGACGTCGCTCGCGAACATCTCGCCGTCAGTCGCCGCAACGGGAATGACGGTCATGCCGTAACGGCCCTCCACGATCTCGGGTGGATCGCGTGGAAAGCCGGAGACAGCGAAGGTGCGCGCTCGGCGCTTCAGGGGATGGCGGACATCGCCTCGGCGAAGGATCGATGGCTATACGAAGCAGCCGAGTTCTACGAAGCCATCGGGGACTACCACCGTGCACTCGAATTTTTCTACCGGGGCGCTCGGGACTCGACGTCTTCTGCCCGTCGTGCGTACGGGAGCTACGGCAGAAGCGTGCTGGGGCTGTCACGCGTTCACCTCCGTTTGGGTGACATCCCAGGCGCTTTCGACTATGGACAGGAGTACGATGCGTACGTCCGCTCGGTCGGCACTGTGAATCTGCCGTTCCCGAATCTGGCGGGAATCCACCGAGCCCGTGGTCGGGCGGACGAAGCAGTCCGCTATGCCGAGGCATGGTTGGCCGAGGCGGAGAGGCGGGGCAGCGCGAGCACCGCAGCCCAGGCTCGCCGAGAACTGGCCCTTTCGCAAGCGGCGGGTGGCCGGCCAGGCGAGGCGGTCATCCATCTCCGGTCGATCCTCGGACAGTACGAGGCCATGGACCGGTTCTTGGAGCGAGGGGCTGTGTTCCTGAAACTCGCCGAGGCCTATCTGGGCACGGGGACGCTGGACAGCGCATCGGCTTTCGTGGACCGCGCGGCGGACCACGCACGCCTCACCCGCGACGCGGAGACCGCCTGGTACACGGAGTTCGTGCGAGGCAAGCTTTTTGAGGCGACAGGCGAGGAGGACCGGGCTCTCTCTGTGTACGAGGGGGCCATCGGCCGGATCGAGGAGATGTACGGCAGGGTGCCTACCGATGATCTGAGGAGCTGGTTTCTCGTGGGACGCCTCGGTCCGTACGATGCGGCAATCCGACTTCTTCTGACCCGCGACGACGACTTGTCCAAAAGCGAGGCGTTCCGGCTGTCGGAGAAGAAAAAAGCGCAGGCACTGCTAGAGCTAGTCAGATCCGGCAACATCGAACCGAACGTCGGAGGGTCGGGAGCCCTTCTGCAGCGCAAGGCTGGCATCGAAGCGCGACTGGACGTGGCCCGGGGCCGTTTGCGAGCCGAGTACGAACGCACTGGCGACCGGCAGCAGAACGAACGCGTCGCCACTCTGACCGCCACAGTCGACAGCCTTCAGGCGCTCTACGCGAAGATCCTTCAGAAAACCCGTCAGAGTCCGACCGCCGCCGGGGATCTCGCCGTTGATCCTCCGACTCCCGGACGCTTGCGACAGTCCGTACTCAGTCCCGACCGAGCGCTGATCGAATACACCCTCGTAAAGGACCAGCTCGTCGCCTTCGTCGTGTCCGCTCGAGCGATGCATGCAGTGCGGCTCGAGGCAACCGCAGACGACATTGCTGGTGCCGTCGAGCGCATCCGAGCCCCTCTCGAGGCGTGGAAACGAGGCGATCTCGGCCTCGCCCAGGTCGAGTGGGACATCGAAGCCGCATCGCAGCTCTACCAAGATCTCGTCCGGCCTCTGGAGATGTTCGTCGGTGATGCTACGGATCTCATCGTCATTCCCGAGGGGATTCTCTGGCATGTGCCGTTTGACGCGCTTGTCGTCCGCCCTCCCTCCGAATCCGTACGGGGCGGGCCGATATTCCGGCGGTACGAGGAAACCGAGTTTCTGCTCGACCATTACACGATCAGCTATGCTCCGTCGGCGGCGCTGCTCGACCCCGCACTCTGGCCGCCGCGCGAGACTGCAGGAGAGTTGCTCGTGCTCGCGGACCCGCGGACGCCCCCGGCGCTGCAAGCCGCCTCACCTGTCGCCTTCGCCCGTGCGGCGCTTCGTCGGCTGCCGGGGGCCCGTGCGGAGGCCGAAGCAATTGCACGGGAGGTCGACGGAGCGGCGGTCCTCGTTGGAGATGACGCGTCGGAGGCAGCGTTTTACGAAAAGGCGCCGGCGTATAGGATGATACACCTCGCAACGCACGGGCTGGTCGACGAGAGGGTGCCCCTGTACTCCAGACTCGCCTTGACGCCGAGCCCGACCTCGGACGGATCGCTTCATGCGTACGAGCTCTTCGATACGAGGCTGTCGGCCGAGTTGGTCGTGCTCAGCGCCTGCGAAACCGGTGTCGGTAGACTCCGGGCAGGCGAAGGGATGCTAGCCTTGAACCGGGCTTTCATGGCTGCGGGCGTTCCGTCCCTTGTCGTGACCCAATGGGTCGTACCCGATGAAAGCCAAAGCCCGCTCATGCCGGAGTTTTACCGAGCCCTGGAGGCGGGACGACCGAAGGCCAGGGCGCTTCGAGAGGCAAAGCTGGCTACGAAGTCGACGCACATCGCGGTCGCTGGGCAGACCGTGTCTCTCGCTCACCCGATCTACTGGGCGCCCTTCATTTTCGTGGGCCTACCCAACTAACGGAGTCCCCGACCGCTGGGGTCCCTAGTCCAGCTCAACATCGAGCAGGAGATCTCAGCTGATCGCACGGTCGAGCCATACTGTCGAGCATGCGGAACCGTGTGTCCTCGGAGGTCGGGTAAGAATGTGTGGTTTGCCGTGGGTTGTTCCGGTAGGCGCGATCGTTGTCCACCTGGAGGTGATTCGGCATGTACGGATCCAGCCGGAACCGGTCGCTCCGCGGGACCTCCTGCATCGCGGCGCCGTCGATGTTGTGCGCGACGACGTGCGCGAATCCGCGGACCTGGTTGAAGATCACGCTGAAATGCGTGAGGTCAACGGGATTGCCGCCAGCGAAGCACTCAGCGACGACCCGCTGGCTGAGCGTTGGGAACGGGATGTTAAGGCTGGGGATGAAGTCTGGATCGTAGGGCATGTGGTACGGCTGTTTCAGAGAGTCTGAGTACCCGCTCCCGCCTCGCCCGCGCCTGATACAGCATGCCTCGATCCCTCCAGGTCATTGTGGTGACCTAACGGTTAGAGGGGCAACTAGTCACGTTCCTTACACGCCGTCGCCCCTCCGAATGACTGGGCGGCGGCCGCATGTCACCCGCGCCCCGCCCGGTCTCCTCAGCCTTCTGGGCGACGGACGCCACATCTATTGATGATACTCCGTTGATATCGTCTGTTACCTTGGTCTGTAGTAGCCGTGACGCTGTCCTTTGACTCTCACCCGGAGATCGGAATGACGCGACCGGCTGGACTGCTGAGCACCTTAGTGGCGTGCACGAGTCTCATCGCTGTCACAGCATGCCAAACCGATAGTCAGGACGACGCCGACCCGCCGTCCAGCGCGGTCGCCTACGACAATCGACAGCCGGAATATCCCGAATGTCAGCTGATGTTCACCGAGGAGCTCCGGCTAGGGACCTTGGAGGAACCCTCAGAGCAGGCGTTCTTGCGGCTGATCTCGCTCGCAGTCGCCGGAGATGGTCGAATGTTCCTCCTAGACGCACCCGACGGTCTGGTGAGCGTCTTTGCGGACAATGGCGATTACCTGAGGAGCTTCGGCGGACTTGGTGAAGGGCCGGGCCAGCTAGCGAACCCTACCCGGATCGCGCTCGGTGCCGATCGGATCTTCCTCGTGGACATGCCACGTCTCGTCGCTTATGACACTCTTGGCGAGGCCCTGCTGCAAGCTCCGCTTGGCTTCCGACCCCAAGGTCCGAGCTTCCTGTCTGCCGATGCGACCCACTTGTACGTGACCGGGCTGGACCCGCAGGGCCAGCCGACTGGCCCGATCGTCCGCCTCTTCGATCACAATCTCGAGTCTATTCGAGCGTTCGGCTACGTCGACGCCATATACAATGAGCGCGACGCGCTGCTCACCAGCACCGGCCGCGTCGTGCCTGTTGGCGACTCGCTTTGGTTTTCTCCTGTATTCGACTACTCGCTCCGCCTGCTGACGACGAGCGGCAACCTCGTCCGCGAGGTCGCCCGATCCCACTCGCTCCCATTCAACCCAGGGCAATTCGTTGAGGAACGGAACGAGGGCAGTGTAAGCGCGGTCGGGTTCAACATGGAGCGCGCGTTCATGACTGGACTCTCTGTTCATCCAAGCTCGCAGCGCACCTGGGTGTTCATACGCGACAACATCGCAAGCCGCATCGTGATCGATGTCTTCGACCATTCCGGTCGTTGGCTTCTGTCGTCAGAGCACTCACTCGACGCGCCGTCGCACGTGGGCTCGGACGGAAGGGCCTATCGACTTTCTGAGGAAGCTGGTTACTCGCAGCTGGTGCGATACCGAATAGGGTCGCAAACACCGTCAGCATGTCCGCATGGTCTGTCTGTGGAGGCCGACGGGTAGTTGGTGCAGCGCGCAACCACACGACGGTGGTTGCATCCAGGTCAAGAAGTGCGAAAGGAGCGTCGTATGGAACGCGCAGCTCGAGTGGTGTTGTGCCTTCTCGTCTTCTTCGCGGTGGCAAGCATAGCCCCCACGGAGTCAGCCGCCCAGTCTGGCATTCCGTGCTGTGACAACCCCGCCTTCCCTTTCAAGGAAGGGGTGCGCTATGACCCTCCAACCCAGACCTTCTACTGCCTGTGCGAGACTTTCGCGGGTACAGGAAAATCGAACTGCAGAAGCGGTGGCATTAGCAGTCCGCCGTGCTTTCTTTGGGGCTACACCTGCCGGTTTTGTATCCAAGGGAACGAAGGCGGACCCGGACCCCTCGTTCGTGCTGAGGAGGATGACGAAGGAGTGTTGTGGTTGCCCACGCGCGTCGCAGGGTTAGATCCCGACGCTGTGTTCGTGTTCTCTGACGATCTCTCGAGCGCTTTCCTCGCGGGGAGCTGCCCGGAGGCGCAGGGGAGTGCCAACGATGGGGCAGATCCTGCTATGACGGTCGTATCTGACTAGCTGACGCGAAGCCGCTCGCGAGGAGGCTCGCAAGACTCGGCCACCCGCGAGGCGGCTCCTTCCTTGATTCGAGCGGGTGTGCGACGCCTCTGGGCGGGAGGTAGCATGCGCCCCCGGGACCCCTCCGGCCTTGCATGGGTGGTATTAGGGGCGACTGAGTCCAGGTGCGCACTTGTTATCGACGCTTACAGGTGGCCGGCGTGCCGCTCGCTGCGGTCGAGTTCAGCATCCAAGATGAAATCGTAGCCAGCCACGGCCCAATCGAGGAGGAGGCTCCGGGCGAGAGCGCGGCAACGGTCACGCTCACTGGGACGGCGCCAACGCCCTACTTCGCCGGATTCAAGATTCACGCGACTGGCCTCCCGGCGGGAAGAGGGCCTTGCTCGATGGGGCCGGTGGTGAGGATCAACAGTTCGACCAACGGCTTTATCACGGCGTCGCACTGCACTGATCAGATCTTTAGCAACGATGGGAACACACACTTCCAGCCAACTCTGAGCGGCAACCTGCTGGGCACGGAGCACAAGGACCAAACCGGCATAAGCCACCCGTCCTGCCCCCCCACTTCGCTGTGCCGAAAGAGTGATGCTGCGATCGTGAAGTTCAGCAGTGCGTCCATGGGCGCCCGGGGTCACATAGCGCGGGTCACCGGGATCGGGTCCAAGACGCTTACGTCCACGCCCGACGACGAGTGGTTGGTCACGGATGACACGCCGCCGTGTGCTCTTTTTGTGCAAAACTGCTGGCCGCCGATCGTTGGTAAGACGATGAACTACGTCGGTCAGCAATCGGGCTGGCGCCAGGGAACGCTAATCCGGTCGTGTGTTATCACTCAGTACAGCATCGGCGGTCAGAACATAAGCGTGATCTGTATTGATGAGATCCAGGGCCCCACGGGCGGTGGCGATAGCGGCGCGATCGTGTTCGAGCTGACCAACGACCCGCGAGAGGTCGATCTCTGGAGGATCAACACTTCGAAGAGCGGCGGCTCCTGGTTCATGAGTCGGATCGAAGCAGTTAAGCAGGAAGTGCCGGGCTTCAACGCCAAGGCAGACCCTATCCTCTACTGAGATGATCATGCGCGTAGGCGGGACAATCCGGATCGGGGCGACGATGTCGATCGCCCTGTGGTCGTGCGGAGACTTCACCGGCCCTGAACTACCGGAGCTTGGGTCGACTGCTGGAGCCGAGTTCGATGCTCAGCTCGAGGTGACGCAGGCGGCACCAACCAGGGTCCTAGTACGGGTGCTGGCCTCGAACCCTACGAACGACACGATACACCTCTGGTTCCTTGGCCCGGATTGTTCCGTCCGCGCGCGCGTTTACGGTGAGTCGGTTAGCGGGCAGGAGATTCTTGCCTCACCATTCGCAGACTCGTGCGCGACCGTCGCGGATTTCATGACGCTCGCACCTGGCGAGACACTGCCGTTTCCTGACGAGCCCGAGTTTTCCCTCGCCGAGCGGCTTGGCACCGCGTTTCGACCAGGAGTCTACGTGATTAGCGCCGTGCTTGAGGTCGCGCGCACAGGTGAGCCGCAAGAGGAGATCGAGCTCCATGCTGGTCGTGTTGGTGCTCAGTAGGCAGATAACCTTCTACCCGCTTCGCGTCGCACCAGCGCGCCATACCCGTACAGATGCCCAGGCCGGCACCAAGAGAACGTGGGTCCGCGTCTACGGTAACCGGGAACGTTGAGATATTCCCCGTCGGGCTAGTAGTAGAGGGCGCAACGTGTACTCCCCAACTCGCTGATGGCAGCTTGCCCAGAGAACGTGCCAAGTTTGCACCTGAGACCTGTGACGCTCATCGGGGTGGCTCTCGCATCGGATCAACCCGACCCCGGGTCTCGTTCGTGAGATGCGCATTTTCCTCCTTCGGAAGCAATGGCGCACGGCAGAATTCTCCAGACGGTCGCTGACGCTCCCTTGTCGAATTCTCCCGGGCGCATTACCCAGAACGGTAGGTAGGGCAACAAGTTTCGGGGCTTCGGTGTCAACGCCGGCCGAAAATGTCCCATATGTCGCGGCTGAAAAGTCCCACGGAGGTGACGGGCCTCAGATCCTTGGT
>JAKSCH010000238.1 GCA_022360695.1 Gemmatimonadota bacterium | reverse complement strand
GCGGTGCGGCTCGAGCCGAATCGCTCAGAAGAGCTCGAGACCGTCCACCCCCGCGTCGCACCCGATCTCGACTCTTCGCACGAGCACCCGACCGTTCGGCCCCGGCGCGACGTACATGCAGTCGCAGATCTTGCACGCCACGGTCAGCTTGACCCCGAGGAAACCGGGCGAGCTCTCCCCGAGCGTCACGCAGAACCCTCCCGCCAGCTCGGCGCGACAACCGAATCCACACGAGATCTCCGGCTTGCAACCCCCGGACGAGGTCGAGATCGTGCCCGCGCCGTCGGTGTCGGTGGTCGCGTCGCTCGCGCTCAATGGACTCGCCAACCCCACGGCGAAGACCACGGCGATCGAAACCGCGCGCATGGCTCTCCGCGTTCGTACTCTCCGCATACATCCTCCTTTCGCGAGTGGGAACGGAAGTGTCCCCAGGCGCAGAGGATGCTGCGGGCGGTCAACGGGGTGTCATCGAGACCGGTGGCGCCTCGAGCGAGGGACGGGCGGACGGGTCCCCGGACGGTATGCCCTCGGCGGCACGAGGCCGCCGGGCGATGAGGGGGCTAGATATCGAGGTTCTTGACGTAGCGTGCGTTTCGCTCGATGAACTCGCGACGCGGCTCGACTTCCTCGCCCATGAGCGTCTCGAACAACCGGGCCGCCTCGGTCGCCTCGTCGATCGTGACCCGGAGCAGCGTGCGCTTGTCCGGGTTCATCGTCGTCTCCCACAGCTGATCGGCGTTCATCTCGCCGAGCCCCTTGTACCGCTGGATCGATGGGGCACCCTTCCCGTTCTTGAGACGGTCCTGCGCGGCCTCCCGCTCCTGCTCGGTGTAGCAGTAGAACTCCTGCTTGCCCTTCCACACCCGGTACAACGGGGGTTGCGCGATGTAGATGTAGCCGGCTTCGATCAAGTCCTTCATCTGTCGGAAGAAGAACGTGAGGAGCAGCGTCCGGATGTGTGCGCCATCGACGTCCGCGTCCGTCATGATGATGCACTTGTGGTATCGAGCCGCGGCCAGATCGAACTCGTCACCGATCCCGGTCCCCATGGCGGTGATCATCGCCCGGATCTCTTCGTTCGAGAGGATCTTGTCGATCCGAGCCTTCTCGACGTTGAGGATCTTCCCTCGGAGCGGAAGGATCGCCTGATACGACCGATCTCGACCCATCTTCGCGCTACCGCCCGCGCTGTCGCCCTCGACGATGTAGAGCTCGGAGATCTCCGGATCCGAGATCGAGCAATCCGCCAGCTTGCCCGGTAGGATCCCCGTCTCCAGCGCGGATTTCTTACGCGTCAGATCTCGCGCCTTGCGCGCCGCCTCGCGCGCACGCGCCGCCTGGATCGCCTTCTCGATGATCCGCTTCGAGTGCGAGGGGTTCTCCTCGAGCCAGGTGCCGAGCTTCTCGTTCACGAGGCTCTCGACGGCGCCGCGAACCTCGCTGTTTCCGAGCTTGGTCTTGGTCTGTCCCTCGAACTGGGGCTCCATGACTTTGACCGAGAGCACCGCGACGAGGCCCTCGCGGACATCGTCTCCGCTCAAGCTCGGATCCGACTTCTTGAGCACGCTGTTCTTCTGCGCGTAGCTGTTCACGGTTCGCGTAAGCGCGCCCTTGAAGCCGGAGAGATGCGTCCCGCCTTCGTGCGTGTTGATGTTGTTCACGAACGTGAACGTGTTCTCGTTGTACCCGTCCGTGTACTGCATCGCGAGCTCGATCTCGGTGTCGTCCTGCGCTCCCGAGACATAGATGACGTCGCTGTGAAGCGGCGTCTTTCGTCCACGCAGATAGTCGACGAACTGGGAGATGCCGCCTTCGAAATGGAACTCGTCCGACTGCCCTTCCTCGCGTTCATCGGTGATCGTGATGCGGACGCCCCGATTCAGATACGCGAGCTCGCGCAGACGGTTGGCGAGGGTGTCATAGTTGTAGTCGAGCTCGGTGAAGATCTCGCTGTCCGGTTGGAAGGTGACGGTCGTCCCCGTCTCCTTCGTCTTCGCGCCCTTCTCGAGCTTGGCTTGGCTGATGCCGCGCTCGTACCGCTGCGTCCACGTATGCCCGTCGCGTCGGACCTCGACCTCAAGCCATTCGGAGAGCGCGTTCACGACCGACACGCCGACGCCGTGCAGCCCCCCGGAGACCTTGTAGCTCGACTTGTCGAACTTCCCGCCGGCGTGGAGCGTGGTCAGCGCGAGCTCGACGCCGGGGAGCTTCTCGGTGGGATGGATGTCGACCGGGATCCCGCGTCCGTCGTCATCGACGCGGATCGAGTTGTCCGCCGATATCGTGACCTCGATGCCCGAGCAGTGCCCGGCCATCGCCTCGTCGATCGAGTTGTCCACGACCTCGTATACGAGATGGTGGAGCCCCCGCGCCGACGTCGACCCGATGTACATCCCGGGTCGCTTGCGAACGGCCTCCAATCCCTTGAGGACCTGGATCTGTCGCGACGTATAGTCGGATCCGCCGCCCTTCTTCTTCGTCTTCGCGGCGGGTGATTTCTCGGTCGCCGACTTCGCCATCAACCCCTCCCCTTCAGATTTCGACCTCTTCGATACGAGGCCGTCTCACCGTCATCGGACTGCACGAACACGAGACGCTCGATGCGTCCTCGCGTCCGATCTTCGTTCAGGCGGCCGAGCAGGGTCCGCCGCATCATGTTCAGCTCGGTCATCCATGCAGCACCGGCTACCTCTACGAACATGGTACCGTCCTTCCTGATCGATCCCGCTTTCGTGACGCTCGCGATGTGCGGCCCGACGACGTCCTCCCAGCGAGCCGCCGTCGCGCTCTTCTCCACGCGTTCGCGGATTCCGATCCGATCCAACACGTCGTCCACCAAGCCACCGACGTGCGCCAGCTTCTTCCGGCGCCGCCGACTCACGAGAGAAACGCTCCGTTGCGGATCCGCCACCGCGCGAGATCGCCGTCCCGCAGGGCCACGTCGCCCGGCTTGGGCGCGGTCAGGATCACCTGACCGTCTCGCCCTTGGTCGAGCAGCGCGAGCAGCCGGTCGGACCGTCCCTCGTCGAGCTCCGCGAACACGTCATCGAGCAGATACACCGGCTCTCGCCCCAACCGCTCGCGGAGTCGATCCGCCTCCAGCAGCCGGAGCGCGAGCGCCGCGGTCCGTTGTTGCCCGCTCGATCCATAGCTCCTGAGATCGCGCTCCCCCTCGTCCGCGTCGACCACGAACCGAATTTCGTCCCGGTGCGGTCCTACCGCCGTCACGCCTCGCCGTCGCTCTCGTTCGCGGGTCGCGGCGAGCGCCCTTCGGAACCGCTCGCCCCAGACGGCCGGGTCGCCTTCCGGCTCGCCGTCTTCCGGATCGGCTCGAAGGACCGACGACGCGTAGCGGAGTCGCGCGTCGTCGCCACCCGAGATCTCGCGATAGTGCTCCCCGTACCTCCCGGTCCCCGTCCGGACCCAATCCGCTCGCGACGCGGTCACCCGAGCGCCGGCTTCCACGAGACCGTCGGTCCAGGCCTCGACCTCCTCATCGCGCGCCCCACGTCTCAGCGCTTCGTTCCGCTGGGCGAGCGAGGACCGGTACCCCTGTAGCGCCGCCAGATACGCCGGCTCGGCAACCGACAGCGCGACATCCATGAACCGCCGCCGAACGCGTGGCCCCCCGCGGACGATCTCTACGTCCTCGAGCCGGAACACCGCGACGCCCACGGAGCCGATCCCGACCGAGACGCGATCGATCCGTCGATCGTCCACCTCGACGCGCTTGATCTTCTGGGCCCGATCGTACGCCGCCGCGATCGAGCCGACGTCCGTCGCGGCCGCCACCTCGCCCTCGATCCGAAACACGCTCTCCCCGAACCGGACCAGCTCGCGATCCCGAACCTCACGGAACGACCGGAAGACCTCGAGATAGTAGATCGCCTCGAGCAAGTTCGTCTTCCCGGATCCGTTCGGTCCGACGATCGCGACGCCGGTCTCCGGAAACTCACATTCGAGGCGCTCGAAGTTGCGGTAGTTGCGTAACGTCAGCCGCCCCAGATGGGGCGTGGAGGGCGCCATCGGCTGGCGAATAGACCGTGCCTTCCCTGTCTTCATCACGTGACCCAAAAATACCCCGAAAAACCCTTGTACCGCAAGGGAATCCACGCGTTCGAAGGCTCCGTTTTCGGGTCGCCTTTCGGGGGTTTTCGGCGGCTCCGGACCCGAGGGCCATCGCCGCTTCGGGGTGCGGTCGGGGTAGACGTCCCGGCCGACCGAACGCGCGCCCCGGAGCGTCTCGCCGAGCCTCGAACCGCTGCTTGCCACGGGGCGGCGAAGCGGGCACGTTCGCGCCCATGCGACGCCCGATCGCACGGCCCCGTTCCCGTCGGACCCCGGTACTCGCGATGGCGTGCGCCGCCTATGCCTGCCCGGGGGCCGCCGGAGCCCAAGCACCGACCTGGGAGCAGCTCGCTGGCGGCATCGTGGTGATCGGGAGCTTGGCCGGGTTCGACGAGTCGATCCGTGACTTCACGATCGCGCGGCGGGGGGACTGGGGCGATCGGCTGGCGTCGATCGGTCGAGACTACGGCGACTGGCAGCTCACGGCCCCGGTCTTTTTCGGGGGGAGCGCTCTCTTCGGCTTGATGACGGGGGGCTCGGAGGGGTTGGGACGCGCGGGCGCGGCCGTCGTCGGGGTGGTGGCCGGCTCGTTCGCCAACGAGACGATCAACCAGATCGTGGGTCGCTACCGCCCCGACCAGGGCCGTGGCGTCCTCGCGTTCGACCCGTTCCGGGGACACTCGTCGTTCGGCTCGGGCCACGCGGCGTATTCGTTCGCGATCGCCGCGGCGGTCGACGAGGTCACGGACGGCTGGCTCGCGGTCCCGTTCTACGGGTTGGCCGGACTCACGGCGCTATCTCGCGTCTACCTGGACCGCCATTGGTTCTCGGACATCGCCTTCGGCGGTCTGATGGGGTATCTCGGGGGTCGGCTCGGCGCCCGGATCGCGTCGCAGCGATTGGGCGTCGCTCGCGCAAGCGCGACGGAGCCCGAGTCCCGCTCCTGGCTGATGCGGATCGAGCCCGTCGCCACGCCGTCGTTCCTGGGTGCGCGGGTTCGTCTCTGAGCCGCGTCGCACCCACCCGTCGACCCAAACGTTCCCGTTGCGGTCGCGATCGCGCGGACGGCCCCTCCCTACGGCTCGCGGACGCTACTTCACGAAGTCGGATACGACCGGCTCGTCGTCGCTGTAGTCGTAGAACCCCTTGCCGGTCTTTCGACCGTGGTAGCCGGCCAGGAACATCCGTCGCAGGAGCGGGGGCGACGCGAACCGGGCGTCACGGTACTCGTCGTACATGATGTCGGTGATGTGGTACAGCGTGTCGAGCCCGACGAAGTCCCCCAGCGTAAACGGACCCATCGGGTAGCCGCACCCGAGCCGCATCCCCTTGTCGATGTCGGGGATCGAGGCGACACCCGCCTCGTACGCGCGGATCGCGTCGAGCATGTACGGGACGAGCAGGCGGTTCACGACGAACCCCGTGTTGTCGCCACACGCGATCGGCTGCTTCCCGAGCGACTCCGCGAACGCGTACGCGAGCCTGAAGCTCTCCTCGGATGTGGAGCCGCAGCGGACGACTTCCACGAGCGGCATGACCGGAACCGGGTTGAAGAAGTGAAGGCCCACGAATCGGTCCGGTCGATCCGTACCGGCGGCCAGCTCGGTAATCGACAAGCTCGACGTGTTGGACGAAAACACCGTCGTCGCCTTGCAGAGCTCTCCCAGCGCCGAGAACAGCTCGTGCTTCGCGCCGAGGTTCTCGACGATCGCCTCGATCACGAGATCGCACTCCGCGAGGTCGTCGAGCGAAAGCGTGGGGTGGAGCCGACCCAGGATGGCGTCGCGGTCCGCCTCGCCGATCTTCTCCTTCGCGACCGCTCGGTCAAGGTTCTTCGTGATGCCCGTCACGCCCCGGTCCAGCAGCGCCTGATCCACCTCGCGTGCGACCGTATCGTAGCCGGCTTGGGCACAGACCTGCGCGATCCCGCTCCCCATCAGCCCACAACCGACGACGCCGACCTTCTGTATCTCGCTCAAAGATTCTCTCCTTCGCGTTCGCGAAACGGGTTTCTAGTGTGGTGCATCAAACGTCCCTTGACCACCGAGGGTGGTGAGGCGCCCGCTCGCCAAGGCGCGAGAACGAAGGCGTAGCCGTAGCTACGTTGAGATCGAGCAACGCCGGCGAGCGGGATGCATCGCCGCCCGAACCGGAGCGAGCGCAGCGAGCGGAGCTCGGCGCCAGCCCATGGCAAGGGACGTTTGATGCACCACACTAGCCCAGCAGTTTTCGATGCCACGGCTCGGCCTCCTCGTGCAAGCTCTCGCCCCGCTCGAGCCGATCGAGCAGCCCCTGGAGCGCGAGCTCCATCCGCTCGTGCTGCTTCCGTACGCTCGCGCGGGCGCCCCAGGTCGCGGCGCCCACGGCCCCCGAAGCGACCGCCACCGCGCCCAGGATGGGGAGGATGCCACCTCCGGTGGCGACGGCCAACCCGACACCCGCCGCGATGCCTCCGAAGCCGAAGCCGAACACGAATCCACCTGCGTGCTCGCCCCGGATGTTCCCGATGTCGGCGGTGATCGTGACGAGCGACCAGCCGCTCTCCAGAGGCTCGATGGCGACCTGCACCGACCTCGCCTTGGCCAGCATGTAGCCGTGACCGCCCACGTCCATGGCGCGTCGCATCTGACTCACGAGCCCCGCCGCAGGCTCCCACAACGAGCGCCCGGGGCGGGAGCGGACCTGCTTGAGCAGCTCCTTCTCCTTCAGATAGACGTCCAGGTTGCGCTCGACATGCCCTTGGTCGCCGGGAACGACCCGGCTCGCGCGGACGATCGCCGACCCGATGAACTTCCGCACGAAGCCATCGTCTTCGGGGGGCGAGGGGATGAGCGACGCGGCTTGGACCTCCGCGAGCGCTTGACGGACGTGCCGCTCGTCGAGCCCCACCTCGGCCCCGATCTGCACGACATCGTTGGGTTGCAGCGTCCCCCCGACGCTCGTCGAGCTCCGGAACTGGAGGTCGGAGGCGCGGCGGATGACCCGTTCGAGCTGCTCCTGCGTGACCGCGACGTCCCCCGGCGACCGCCGGACCGGCAGCGGGTCGGGCGTCTGGTCTTCGGCCGGGATATCGCGACGCTCGTCGACCGTCTGCCCTTCCTCGCCCGACGCCGCGTCGTCAGTCCGCGACATGCTTCGTTTTCTCGCTCATCGGTCGCGGCGGTTCGGCCTCGGCGCTCGGGAGACGCTTCGCTTCCTCGCCTTCGAGCGCGCGCTCCTCGTCCGGCTCGGAGGCAGTCGAGGGAGCGGCCGCTTCGCGGTCGCCGCGAAACAGATCGCGGAGCCCGCCGAAGTCGAGCGGGATCGGGAACAAGGTCGTCGAGCTCGTCTCGGCCGCGATCTCGGTCGCGGTCTGGAGAAAGCGTAGTTGGAGCGAGGCCGGGAACTCGCTCATGCGCTCCGCCGCGTCCCGAAGATCGGTCGCCGCCTGGAGCTCTCCCTTCGCGCTGATGACCTTCGCCCGGCGCTCCCGCTCGGCCTCCGCCTGACGCGCGAGCGCGCGCTTCATCTCTTGCGGGAGGTCGACATCCTTCACTTCGACACCGGTCACGTCGATCCCCCACGCATCGGTTCCGGAGTCGATGATGTCCCGCAGGATCTGGTTGAACTTCTCTCGCTCGGCCAAGACCTCGTCGAGCTCGGCTTGCCCGATCACCGACCGAAGCGTCGTCTGCGCCAGTTGAGAGGTCGCGAAGAGGTAGTCTTCGATCTCGAGAATCGCCTTCTGGGGATCGGCCACGCGGAAGTAGAGCACCGCGTTGACCTTCACCGACACGTTGTCGCGCGTGATGACGTCCTGTGGCGGGATGTCCATCGCGATGATGCGGAGGCTCACCCGTTCCATTCGCTCGACGCCGAACGGCACGAGGAAGATCAGCCCCGGCCCGCGCGACGGACGGGCGCGACCCAGACGAAACACGACCGCCCGCTCGTACTCCTTGAGGATTCGGAGGCTCGTCGCCAGGGCGAGCGCGCCCGCCCCGACGATGCCGGCGAGAAACGGTTCCACGGCGCTTCCTAGGCGTCGACCTCGACGATGACCGCCGCACCCTGCCCGCCACCGATGCACGCGCTCCCGAGCCCGAGCCCTCCGCCGCGGCGTTCGAGCTCGTGGAGGAGGTGACCGGTGATGCGAGCGCCCGTCATCCCGAGGGGGTGCGAGAGCGCGATCGCCCCACCGTTCACGTTCACCTTGTCGCGGTCCAACTCGAGCTCGCGCTCGACGGCGACGTACTGCGGCGCGAACGCTTCGTTGACCTCGACGAGATCCATGTCCTCCAGGGCGAGCCCTGCCTTCTCGAGCGCGGCGCGCGACGCGGGCGCGGGACCGATGCCCATGATGCGGGGCGGCACCCCGGCCACGGCGTACGATACGAGCCGCCCGACCGGCTCGAGACCGTGGCTCGCCGCGTACTCGGCGCTCGCCATCACGAGCGCGGCCGCGCCATCGCCGATGCCGCTGGCGTTCCCGGCCGTCACCAACCCGTCCTCCTTGAAGTACGGACGAAGCGCGCCGAGCCCCTCCATCGTCGTGTCCGGACGAAGGTGCTCATCTCGATCGACGGTCTTCTCGCGACCCTTCTTCCCGACGGTCACGGGCACGACCTCGTCCTCGAAGCGACCGGCCTCCCACGCATCCGAGGCGAGCTGCTGACTGCGGACCGCGATCTCGTCCGCCTCGGACCGGGAGATCCCGTATTCCTCCGCCAGGTTCTCGGCGGTCTGGGCCATCGAGAAGCCGCAATACGGATCGGTCAAGGCCTCCCACAAGGAATCCTCGAACTTGGGCGCGGGTCCCAGACGGAGACCCCACCTCGCGCCTCGCACGACGTGCGGCGCCTGGCTCATCGATTCGGCGCCGCCGACGAGACACGCGTCGCTGCTCCCGAGCTCGATCTCCTGTGAGCCGTCGATGACGGCCTGGAAGCCGGATCCGCAGAGGCGATTGACCGTGACGGCCGGCGTCTCGATCGGCAGACCCGCTCGTAGCCCGACGTGGCGCGCCAGATAGATCGCGTCCGCCGACGTTTGCATGACGTTCCCGAACACGACGTGGCCGAAGTCGTCCGCTTCGACGCCCGAGCGCTCGATGGCCGCCTCCGAGGCGAGGACGCCGAGATCGATCGCCGAGTGGTCCTTGAGGCTCCCGCCGAACCCCCCCATCGGGGTCCTGGCCGCGGAGAGGAAGACGGTACCGGTTCCGTTCCCGCTATTCATGACGTGACTCCCCTGATCGTCGGATGTGGTGCCCGGAGCCGACGTGCACGCGGTCGAGACGGCGCTCGTACCGCTCGACGGCGCACCGACCCGCCGTGGAAACGACGCCGGGCTCCCGCAGGTTGGAAGGTAGCGCGCGCGAACACCCCGCGCCCGGCCTCCGAGCCGTGCCGCGCTCGGCTGGACTCGTCTATTTCCCGCCGGCGATCCGGGCGGCCAGCCAGGCCCCGACCTCACCGGTGGTGGCGCTCCCGCCGATGTCCGGGGTACGCACACCCTCGGCCAGCGCGGACTCGACGGCGTCTTCGAGACGCGACGCCGCGTCGACGGCTCCCTGGTCGCGCAGCAGCAGCGCGGCGCTGAGCACCGCGGCGAACGGGTTCGCGCGACCCGTCCCGACGATGTCGGGGGCGCTCCCGTGCACCGGCTCGTAGAGACCGTGCCGTCCCGGGTTCACGTTCGCGGAGGGGGCCAACCCCGGCCCCCCGACGAGCTCGGCGCCGAGATCGGAGAGGATGTCGCCGAGGAGGTTCGAGGTGACGATGACCCCGAACCGCTCGGGGATGCGCACCATCTCCATGGCGAGCGCGTCCACGTAGCGCATCTCCGACTCGACGCTCGGGTGCTCGTCCGCGATCTCGGCGAAGATCCGCCGCCAGAGACCGAACATGTGCGGGACGGCGTTCGCCTTGTCCGCCAGCGTGACGCGGACGCCGAGCTCGACCCCACGATCGAAGGCCGCGCGGACGATCCGCTCGACGCCTCGGCGCGTGGCGAGCCCCACGCTCGTGGCACGCTCCTCGGGCGTCCCCTCGCCCTCGAGCGTCCCCTCTCCGGTGTACAGACCCTCGGTGTTCTCGCGATAGATGACGAAGTCCACGGGTGCGGTGCCGGCGGACTTGAGCGGCGAGAGATCGGGCGCGCGCAGCGTCAACGGACGTCGGTTTATGAAGAGATCGAGCCGAAACCGGAGCCCGAGCAGCAGATCGCGGGCGTGCTCGCCGCCCGGGACGCGTGGATCGCCGACCGCCCCGAAGAGGATCGCGTCGTGGTCATCGCGGAGGCGTTCGAACGCTTCGTCGGAGAGCGTCTCGCCCGTCGACAGGTAGTGCTCGGCTCCGTGTGGGTACTCGGTGAGCTCGAGATCGACCAGCCCCTGCCCCGCCGCGGCGCTCAGCGCCCGGCTGGCCTGCTCGGTCACCTCGGGGCCGATTCCATCTCCCCCGATGACCGCGATCCGGACGGTCACGGGTGGATCAGGTTGTTACCGCACCTCGCGCAGAATCGCCACGTGGCTTCTGTACGATCGCCACACCCGGTGCATCGTCGGTCGTCTTGAGAGATGCCGCAGCCCGTGCAGAAGTAGACGATGGGACGATCCGGGAGCGCCTCGCGGCAGCTCCAGCACCTGGGCGCCGCGGCGCGCTCCGGCACCCACGGATCGGGCTCCGTGATCACCCGAGGGGTCGGCGGCTCGAGCGCGAACGGCGGCTCGACGGCGGCGTGATCCGAAACGTCGCCCCGAGGCGCATCGCCGGACCGGTCGGCGGGGTCCGGCGCGTCGGGGTGTCGTGGCGGCTCGCTCGAGCTCGCGGTCGGAGCGGAGGCTTCCGACACCGGTGGAGCGGGAGGCTCGACCCGTGGAGCGTTCTCCTCTTCGACGGATGAGGATCCGTTGTCGATCGGAGCCCCGGACGCCGAGGCGGGCTCGGACGGTGACGCTTGACCGGTCCCCGGGGGCGGTTCGGGCGCTACGGTCTCGTCGTCGGTTTCGAGGTGGAGCTCCCGCTCGATCTCGGGGACGCGCAACCGCAAGACGCTGTCCGCCAGGTGACCCGCGAACCCGAGGTTGGGCTCGGGCGCTTCGGCTTGGCCTTCCACCGCCGCGACGACGGCGGGATCGACCTCGACCAGGTCCGCTCGTCTGAGGAACCCGAGCAAGGCGAGGTCGTACTCCGCTTTCCCAGCGAGCGCGAGCGCTCCGCGAACGATCGGATACGGGAGTACCGACTCGAGGAGATCGGAGAGCGTCAGCGGACGAGCCGGATCACCGGTTTCCGCGAGCCGGGCGTGGAGCAGCCGCGCCAGCGCGGCGGGCGACGCGACCTTCATCGTCGGCTGCGCGTCCGCACTACCGCTCGATCTCGAGCGCGCCGACCCGAGCCGAGTCTTCGATGAAGGCGCGCGCGGTGCTCCACGAGACCGTTACGCCGGTGAGCGCGCGGAGCCGAAGCGCTTCTTCCTTCATGAACTCATCGAGCGAGAGCGTGGCTCGATCCGAGCGGTTCTTCATGTCGAGCACGATTCGCTCCCAATCGCCCTCGTAGACGATGCCGTTGGCGGCGCGGACGCGATGGATCGGCTCGATGCTCGTCTCGGGAGGACGACCGAAGAGATCGAGCTGATTGCGCCCGTGCCGGTCGAGCCGGCCCGAGACCTCCGCCTCGACCTCTGCCAACAGACGGTCTTCGGGGGAAGGGTCGCCGGCGAGCTCCTCGAGGACGAGAAGATAGGGTCGGAGCTCTTCGTCGTCCGGCGCGAGTCCGCGGAGACGTCGCTTGAGCTCTATGATCCTCCAGGCGACCGCGGCGTCCCCGACGTTGGGCGCCCGGATGGTCTCCAACTGGTCCAACGCGCCGCGGAAGTCCCCCCTCTCGTACAACACGTTGCCGTAGAGCGCGCGCGCATCCGCGAACTCGGGGTCGAGACGCACGGCCTCGCGACTCCAGAACAACGCGCCCTCGGGATCCCCGGCCCGGTAGAACGTGAAGGCGAGATCGAGCGCGGCATCCGGACTCTCGGGGTCCGCCGCGTGTGCGAGTCGGAAGAATCGCTCGGCTCGTCGCAGGAGCCCTTCGCGTAGCAGGCTGCGGCCGACACAAAGCATGAGCTCGACATCGATCTCGAACCCGAGCTCGAGCAATTTCTCGAACGAACGGAAGGCGCTCGCCCGTTCACCGAGCTTGAGCATCGCATCGCCGATGCCGGCGAGCGCCTCTTCGTGCTCCTCATCGATCCGAAGCGCGGCTTCGAAGGCGTGACGGGCCCACGCGTACTCCTCGCGCGCGAGACGCGTGTAACCCAGGGATACGAGGAGTTCGGTGGAGTCGGGGAAACGGTCGAGCGCGCGCTTCAGAATCTCGAGCGCTTGCTCGTACTCGCCAGCTTCATACAGCCGCTGCGCTTCCGCGTCGTACTGTTCGCCGTTCCAGGAATCGGGCTGATTCAGGCTCAAGACCGTTCCGACGAGTTGAGGCTCTCTGCGTTGGGACCGCCCCTGATATTTAGCGCTGTTCCGCGCTCTAGCAAGCTTCTTCGTCTTGAAGGAGCGCAGGCCATCCTCACGATTCGTCCTCGCTCGATCCGGCCTCGGGTGTGGGCGCTCCGTGCAGCGTGAGCTGGGTGATTCTTCGATCGACCAACTCGGCGACTTCCAGGTCGATCTCTCCGAGCGACACGCGGTCCCCCGGCTCGGGGATTCTGCCCAGTTCCCCGATCACGTAACCCGCTACCGTATCGTACTCTTCCGCGTTCTCGACTCCATCGATCTCCAGGTGCGCGAGGAAGTCGGAAAACGCGAAGCCCCCGTCGACCGCGACGCTCCCATCGGCGTGCACGGAGACGCCGGCGGCCTCGGCCACGTCGTGCTCATCGTAGATCTCACCGACGATCTCCTCGAGCAGATCCTCCAGTGTAGCGATTCCGTCTGTGCCGCCGAATTCGTCGACGACCACCGCCATGTGGGTCGTCCGCGTCTGTAGCTCGGCGATCAGGTCGTCGATCGGCTTCGTGTCGGGGACGAAAACCGCCTCCCGCATCAGGTCCCGCGCCCGAGCGTTCGACTCCGGTTCCCCGACGATGTGCGTGATCACGTCTTTGACCACCACTACGCCGACGATCTCGTCGAGCGAGCCGTCGGTCACGGGGAGTCGCGAGAACCCCGACTCGCTCACGGTCTCCAGGATCTGGTCGGGGGTCGCGTCGGCCTCGACCGACACGATGTCGGGGCGCGGAGTCATCACTTCGCGTGCTGCCGTGTGCGTGAGCTCGAACACGCCCTCGATCATCGCCTGTTCGTCCTCTTCGACCACGCCTTTGCGCAGGCTCTGACGGACGAGCATCTCGATCTCTTCGGGACTGTGTGCGTGCTCCAGTCCATGCTGCGCCAAGGGGACGCGAATCAGTCGGAGGAAGAGGCGCGCGGACCCGTTCAGTATCCAAATCGCGGGCCGCATGATGCGGTTGAAGGCGAGCAGCGGGCCGGCGACCCAACGGCTGACGCCTTCGGGACGCAGCAAGGCGAGCGTCTTCGGCGCGAGCTCACCCAACACGATGTGTAGATACGTGATGATGAGGAACGCGATCGCGACCGCAATGCTGTGCACCACCAAGGGCGATGTGGGAAGGCTCAACGCCGCGAGCACGGGCTCGATGGTGGACGCCAGCGCGGGCTCGCCGATCCATCCGAGACTGAGGGATGCGAGCGTGATCCCGAGCTGCGTGCCCGATATCGCGTTGTCGAGGTCGCGTTTCGCGCGCTGTGCGCTTCGGGCCAGTCGGTCGCCCGCATCGACGAGCTCGTCGATGCGAGTTCGCCGGGCGCCTACGAGCGCGAACTCGGCGGCGACGAAGAACCCGTTGAGGAGAACGAGCGCCACCACCGCGGCCAACCGGAGCAGCAGGCCGACGTCCACTTACGCGCGGGCTATGGACCCCGGTTCATCCGGGGGCTCGGGATCGTTCAGGCTGCGCTTACCTCGCCGGTGTCGACGGCTACCTCGGTCTCGACGACCTCCGCTTCGTCCGATGCCGCCTCCGCTTCGTCGCCCTCGGTGGGCGTCTCCGCGGCGGCCGCTCCACCGTGCGGGATCGCGGGCGCACAGTAGCGCTCGCCGATGGTTCGCAGATCGGACAGGTCTTGTGGTCCCAGCTCGGGATACCGCTCACCGAGATACTGAATCGTGTCGTCGAACCACTCTTCTCGTTGGTCCGACTCCGCATCCAAGACACCACAACGACGGATATGACTGAAGAGCTCGTCACGAGCCCGGTCGAGCGAGTCGGGTGTAAAGCTTCCCTTGCTCAAGGCACCTCCCTTTGGGTGTTCGTTTTCGGCAGGCCGGATCGGTCCGGCGAGCCGCAAGCGGCCGCGAATCTAACCCGCTTCGGCGCCGGCCTGCAAAGGAACCACGATCGTATGGTCCGTGGTTCCCGAACGCTCCTGGAGGCTCAACCACCCATCTCGAAGTCCCGCAGGTACATGTTGAGCTCACCGACCTTCATTTTCGTCTTGAGCTGAACGATCAACCTGCGCTCGTCGTTGCTCAGATAGACCTCCGCTTCCCCGCCCTCTCCGAACATCCCATCGGTTTGGATGATCGGTTGAACCACGATCGTGTCGAACGTGCCGGCCCGGACACGGATCCGCTCCTCGCGCAGCACATGCAGCACGACGGGGTTCCCCTTCTCCTCGAAGTACCGGTGGAACGTGTAGGTCTGACCGACCTCGAGAGGCAGCGTGCGGATCAGGTAGAGATACGCGATCTCGTCCAGCGCGTTGACCGGAATCGGCGGTGGCTCATCCGCCCGGTAGGGTCGGTATGCCTCCGCCTCTTCGTCCCAATCCTCGCGGAGCACGAGCCCTTCCTCGTGATCGAGCTCGTAGCGTCGATGGCGACGATAGCCGCCTTCCTTGAGGATCTGCTCGAAACGAAGCGAGCGGTACGGATCCACGGCGAGCCAGCTCACGGTTCGGTCGTCGATCCGGTAGACGAACGGCCCCCCCTCGAGCTCGAACGCGAGGCGATATGCGGACTCGCCCCGGATCGTCTCGAGATCTTCGACCCGCAGGTGCGCCTCGCCGACGCGCACCCGGCTCCACGACACGTCGTAACGCGCCATCTCGCCCACCTGGAACGGCCACTCCGATGCGAAGCGGTGCGTGTCGTCGTCGCGGTCGACGGGATCCGATGGGCCCTGCGCCGCCGCGGGCGAGGCCACGAGCGCCAACGCCGTGAGGAAGCGCGCGGTCACGCCGCCTCGCGTGCGCTGCGCCCGAGCGCCTTCAGCTCGGGGTCCCGCCCCGCTCGGAAGAGACCGCGAAGCTGGTCGGAGGCCCGGAACCGCGACTCGCGGTAGCGGCGCTCGCGGGCGGGCTCGGCGGGCACTTCCTCGTGACGACGGAGAAAGCGCCACACGCGGAGCAACAGCTCGGCGTTCGCGGCCCAACCTTCGTGCTCGAGCAGCCGGTGGCTTCGACCGGCCGCTTCGACCGCGCGAGCGAGCGTGAACAGCCGATAGAGCCGCAAGCTCGCGTAGGGATCGGTTGCGGCCGAAGGCGGGTGGAGTCCACGCGCGATGACGCGGCCGCCGAGACGGGCGAGCCGCCGGGGACGCGGCTCGGCGTGGTTCCGCTCGAGCGTGACGAGATCGGCCCCGCCTTCGAACCGGCGCATCATCTCCGGAATGCGCTCGGGCGAGTCCGAGAAGTCCCCTTGCATGGTGACGAGCGCGTCGCGCTTCGGGTACGCCGAGCGTTCGACGGTGGCCCGGATGAGCCGCTCGAGACAGGCGGCGTACCCCTCGCGCGTCTCGTTGTGGAGGAGCGTCATCGGGAGCGTGGGCGGGTATTGGGCCAGCGACTCCGCCGTTCCGTCGTCGGACGCGTCGTCGCACACGAGGACGTGGAACTCGCGGCGCTCTCCGTACAGGAGCTCGCGGATGCGCCACAGCAACGGGCCGATCGTATCCCGCTCGTTGTGGACAGGTATCCCGATATAGATCACGGCTCGCCCCCTCCGGTACCGTCGATGGAGCCTAGTACGTCCTGGGCCCCGGACGCGTTCCCAGAGCCCCCCTCCCCGCGGCGCGCTTTCCACCGCCGGTGAAACCAGAAGTACTGCTCGGGGCGCTCGCGGATCTCGCGCTCGAGCGCGGTCAGCCACGCGCGCGTCAGGGCCACTGCCGCGTCATCGGCGGCGGCGGCGGTCGGCCGCTCGATCTCGTATGTCTTGACCTGATATCCCCCGCCGTCGCGCACGAGCGCGCTGAACATAAGCGGGACGTCCGCGGCGAGCGCCAGTCGGGCCGGCCCCAAGGTCGTCCATGCCGGGCGACCGAGGAAGTCGAGTCGAGCTCCGCCGCGCCATACGTGTTGATCCGCGACCAGCGCCAGGAGCCGTCCGTCGCGCAGACGCCGCATCAGTCGACGAGCCGAGACATCCCGATCGATCACCTCGATCCCGAGCCCGCGTCGGATCGCGTTGAGGCGACGATCGATCCGACCCTGTCGACGCGCGACCGCCGCGATGCGCACGCCGAGACGACGGCAGACGCCGCCCGCCAGCTCCCAGTTGCCGAGGTGACCGAGCACGACGATGCCGCCGTCGAGCGCGCCCGAGCGCTCGAGCGCATCGGCCGTCCCCCGGACCCCACGGACCGCCTCCAGCGCGCGATCGATGGCTCGTCGACCCCGGGCCAAGACGGCGAGCTCCTCGCCGAAATGCCGATAGCAACCGCGCGCCGTCGTATCGATCCAGCTCGACTCGGCGGCTGGAAACGCGGCCGAGATCTGGGTCTCGACGATGCGGCGGCGGAGCCGGAGCGCTCGGTAGGCGACGCTCCCCAGCGCGCGCCCGACGCCCCGATCGGCTCCCTCCACGCCCCGGCCCGCGTGTCGCTCACCCAACGTGGATCGGAGGCTCGATCTGCGGATCGAAGAGCCGTCGGTAGGGCCCGGCGCGCTCGATGAGCTCTCTATGGACGCCGGAATCGACGAGTCGCCCCGCTTCGAGCACGAAGATCCGGTCGGCCTCGCGAACCGTCGAGAGACGGTGCCCGATCACGATCACGGTTCGTCCCTCGAACAGACGGTGAAGCGCGTCCTGGATCACCGACTCGCTCTCCGTGTCGAGGGCCGAGGTCGCCTCATCCAGGATGAGGATCGGAGGATCGCGCAGCACCGCTCGCGCGATCCCGATTCGCTGTCGCTGACCGCCCGAGAGCCGGACGCCGCGATCGCCGAGCAGCGTCTCGTAGCCCGCCGGAAGCTCCTCGATGAACTCGTGCGCGTGGGCCGCCCGCGCCGCGGCGACGATCTCGTCGTGCGGGCGCTCGGGCTCGGCGTACGCGATGTTGGCGGCCACCGTGTCGTGGAGCAGCGTGGTCTCCTGGCTCACGAGTCCGATGAGCCGACGGAGCGACGCGACGCGGAACGCGCGGATGTCGACCCCGTCGATGGTCACCCGACCTCGCTGCGGATCCGCGAACCGCGGGAGGAGGTCGACCAAGGTCGTCTTGCCGGCTCCCGACGCGCCGACGACCGCCACGACGTGACCACACTCGATCGTGAGGTCGACGTCTCTCAGCACGGGCGGCTCGCCTTCGTAGGCGAACGTGACGTCTTCGAAGCGCAGCTCGCGCTCGGGAGCCCGTGCGGTCTGCGTCCCGCCCGTGGGCTCGACCGGGTGATCGAGGATCTCGAAGAAGCGATCGGCGGCCGCGAGCCCCTGCTGCACCGTCGCCGGGTACTGGGTCAACGCCTTGATCGGCGAGATCGCGCGGAGCGCGATCGTGACGAACGCGAGAAACTGCTCGGGTCCGAGCGAGCCCGCGTCGATCACGAAGACCGCCCCCAACCACACGAGCCCCACCGCGACCCCCGAGGCCAGCACCTCAGAGAGAGGGGAAGCGAGCTGCTGCGTGGCCGCCGCTCGAACGGGGCGGCGGGCGAGGGAATCGGAGCCGGACCGGAATCGCGTCTCT
>JAKSCH010000261.1 GCA_022360695.1 Gemmatimonadota bacterium | reverse complement strand
GGCCGGCTCCGAGGTCACCTTCATCTCGACCTCCACCGATGTGATTCATGGAATCCACATCGAACGGACCCGGCTCAACATGATGCTCATCCCCGGTCAGATCTCCCGGAATACCTATCGGTTCGATGAGCCGGGCGAGCACCTGCTCGTGTGTCACGAGTACTGCGGCCTCGGCCATCACGTCATGAGCGGAAAGGTGGTGGTCGAATGAACGCCACGGTCGCGAGCCCGGAGGGGTTCCAGCACCCGCCCGGCCAACGCCGCCTGATTCGTTGGACGGTCTACATCGGGTACTTCGCGCTGTTCGCCGGGGTGGCGCACGGATTCGCGCAGGCGTTGTCCTACGCCGGCATCGATATCCTCCGCTACTTCCCCTTCCTCCAGGGCTACTACCAGGGGCTCACCGCACACGGCGTCGCGAACGCGCTCTTCTTCACCTTCGCGTTCTCGAACGGCTTTCTACCGCTCCTCACGTCCCGGGCGCTGGCGCGTCCGCTGAAGAGCGGGCTCCTGCATGCGTCGCTGTGGACGCTCGTCGTAGCGAACGTGCTCGTCATCTACGCCGTGTCCACGAACCGGGCCTCGGTCCTGTATACGTCGTACGCACCGCTCCAAGCGGATTGGACGTACTACCTCGGGCTCGTGCTCCTGGTCGTGAGCAGCTACATCGCGGCCGCCCACATGTTCGTCCTCCTGGGTGGGTGGAAGAAGGAACACCCTGGCGAGCGAATCCCGTTGCTCGCTTTCATCTCGGTCGTAACGTACGCGATGTGGATCCTGGCGTCCCTCGGGATCGCCGTGTCGTTCATCGGGTTCCTGCTCCCCTGGTCGCTCGGGATCCTCGAGCGGACGGATCCCCTTCTCAACCGCACGCTCTTCTGGCTGACCGGGCATGCCATCGTCTACGTGTGGCTTCTCCCCGCCTACGTGTCGTGGTACGCGCTCGTACCGAGACAGGTGGGCGGGAAGCTGGTGAGCGACCCGCTCACGCGGCTCGTCTTCATCATGTTCCTGTTGCTCTCGGTTCCGACGGGGTTCCACCACCAGTACACGGACCCCGGGATCACGACGCAGATGAAGGCGTTCCACGCGCTGATGACGTTCGGCGTGTTCTACCCGAGCTTGGCCACCGCCTTCTCCGTAGTCGCCTCGCTGGAGATGGGCGGGCGGAACCGGGGGGGCACGGGCGTCCTCGCGTGGATCAAGAAGCTGCCGTGGGGTGATCCTTCCGTCGCGGCGCAGTTGCTCGCGATGTTCACGTTCGTGTTCGGCGGCATCACGGGGCTCATCAACGCCAGCTACATCGTGAACCAGGTCGTGCACAACACGACGTGGATCCCGGGTCACTTCCACATGACGGTGGGCAGCGCGGTCGCGCTCACCCTGATGGGGATCGCCTATTGGATGATCCCGTATCTCACGGATCGGAAGCTCTGGGGTCGCAAGCTCGCCGTATGGCAGTCGTGGATCTACACGATCGGCGTGCTGATCTTCGCGCGCGGGATGATCTCGGGCGGGCTCGACGGCATGCCGCGGAGAACGTTCCTCGTCGAGGCGACGTACGACAAGGACTCGTGGGCTCTGGCGGGCGCGCTCACCGGCATCGGCGGCACGCTCATGACCATCGGGGCGCTGATGTTCTTCCTGGTGGTGCTGATGACGATCTGGCGAGGAGCCAAGGGCGAGGGACCGAAGGACATCCCGTTCGCCGATGCGCTGCTCCCGGCGCGCAAGGCATCATGGGACACGAAGCTCGACAGGCTCGGGTTCTGGTTCGTGATCGCCGTGGTGCTCGTCGTGATCGCCTACGGCCCGTTCTTCGCCGGCTACCTTCCGGCGAACCTCGTCTCGCCCGGCTACCGGTTGTTCTAGCGGAGGATCGCGGCGGCTCCCGTGGGCGTCGGCATGCGGTCGACGGGCACCTGGAGCGCGGAGCCGCCGCGGGCGAGGACGAGCTCGGTGAGCTCGTCCAGGAGGTCGACGAACGGCGCGCCCGGATCCGCGCCCCCCTCCCGCTCGATCTCGACGAAGCCCGAGGTCGGGTCGAGCGAACCCCAGATATGACGGGCACGTGACGTCAGAAGGAGGCGGACGCGCCCAGCCGCCGCGAGACGGCCGACGCTCACGAGATCCATCTCGCCCTTACCGGATCCGTACGCGTCTTCCCAAAGGTCCAGCGCGCGCTCCATACGGGCCTCCACGGTCTCTCGTACGAGAGGCCACGCCTCGGCGTGGACGCGATCGGCGGCCCAGTCGCGTATCGAGGCGGTGATCCCGGTGGGCGCGAGCGACTCGATCTTGCTCAGGCGGCGGAAGAGGGCGTGGT
This sequence comes from Gemmatimonadota bacterium, assembly GCA_022360695.1. Classification (GTDB taxonomy): domain Bacteria; phylum Gemmatimonadota; class Gemmatimonadetes; order Palauibacterales; family Palauibacteraceae; genus Palauibacter. Next base: position 28,702 of record JAKSCH010000261.1, on the reverse strand, counting down.
GCTCGCCGACCCCGGCCAGCACGACCGGGTCTCTCCGTCCTCCCAGGTACTCGCGGAGCGAGGCGTCGATGACGCGGAAGTACTTCTCGAGCGCGGCATCGCCGTCGTCCGAGCCGGTCCCGTGGCCCGCGAAGGCGCCCACGGAGCCACCGCGCTGAGCGCGGCGAGGGCCGCCGCTTCCCCCGCGGTGGATGAGCTCCGAGTCGCGCGCGTACTCGTAGCCGAGCGCGGAACGGAGATCGGTGGGGATGGGACTCGGCTCGACCCGGCGACAGCGGCGCGCGTCGCCCACCCAGAGACCCGAATCGCGCTGGCCGAGCTGGAGAGCCCAGAACCGGCTGGGCTCTTGTAGGAAGCGTACGAGCGGCAACGTATGGAACGTCGGCCCCACGACGACCAAGCGAGGCGCCTCCAGCGGTAGACGGTAGACCCGCCCGGCGCCGGACGCGGCCAACAGAGCCAACGTTCCGCCTCCTCCGCGGGCGGCTTCGAGCGCCTCGACTTCCAGGGCGTCGAGCGTGCTCTTCAGCTCCTCTTGATCTTCCGGGTCGAGCGACGAGCGCGCCTCGGCGAGCGCGGCACGCACGTCCAGACGGTTTCGATCCGCGCGCGGCGGCCCGTCGGACAGCGGCAGGTAGATCGACACCGTCGGCGCTGCCGGCTGGGCGAGGATGTCTCGCAAGTCCCGCTCACCGAACCGATCGGACCGCGTCACCGACGGCGCCTGCGCGCGCATCACGTCAGCCGTAGATCGGTGCGTGGTGCCCGAGAACCCGCCCGATCGAGCCGATCTCGCCGACCAACGATTCGAGGATGTCGTCGAGCGCCAGGATCCCCACCATCCGGCGCTCGTCATCGACGACGACGAGACGACGGATCCCGCGACGCGACATCTGCTTGAGCGCGTCCTCGACGGACTCGCTCTCGCGCACCGTGTTCACCGGCACGGACATGACCATGGCGACGTTCGTGAGCTCCGGGTCCAGATCCGCCGCCATGCCCCGCGTCACCAGATCGCGGTCGGTTACGATCCCGATCGGCTCGGCGCCATCGGATCTCGGGTCGACCACGACCAACGTACCGACCGAGTGGCGCATCATCCGGTACGCGGCATCGCGCAGGGTGTCCTCAGGTAGCGCCGTCCGCACCTGCCGTCGGCAGAGTGTGCCCGCGTTCATGTCGTGCTCCCATGGTTGGCAGGGTTCATCGTTCGATCCGGAGCAGCGTCTGCGCGTCGGGCTGCTCCACCCGAAGCGTCGTGTCGTGCCCCACGTCGTTCGAGAGGATGTCGATCGCTCTCACGCCGCCGATCGTGTGGGTCACGTGCGGCCCGACGCCCCCGAACGTCCCGAGCATGATCTGCACGCGCTCGTCATGTGGATCATAGGTAACGCCGAACAGCTGATACTCGTGCTGCTGGCGCTGCGCACCCAGGGTCGGGTCCAGAACCTCGAGCGACGTGCGTCGCCCCGCGTTGCGGTCCGAGAACGCGCGCAGGGCGTCGGGCCATTCCGGTTTCGGGATACGAGTGGTCTGCATACGGGCCCTCCCAGCCGCGTCGAGGTCGGACGTGTCTTCCGGTTTCTGATCTCCGGTCTCTGGGCGAGCCTCGTACCGGTACGACGCAGACGGGCATCGAGCGCGGGAAGACACGCGCCGTAACGACATCCGGCGGTGCCACCTCATCTCTGCCCGTGAACGCACGGGGTGGAAAGTCCCAAGCGAGCGAGCGAGGTCGGGTCCTCTTGTCCTACGCGTTCGCACTTTTCCCTCCCGGGCACCGCTGGTCCTTTCGTCTCGAAAACGGGCTATTTTGTCCCAATCACGCCCGGCGAAGACGCCGGCCGGGCCCCGTAAAGCCCTATCGAAAAAAACGTTAGGGGGATGCGCCGCGGATCGTCGCTTCGGTACGCGGAGTGCCTCGTAGGTCCGGCACCCGCTCCGCCGCGACGGCGGGCGGACTGAGCCGAAGGCGGGACAGCATGCTCGACATCCGCAGGGTCTTGGTACCCACCGACTTTTCCGATTGCGCGCGTGCCGCCGTACGCCCCGCGATCGCCCTGGCGCGCCGACACGAGGCCGAGCTCCACATGGTGCACGTGCGGAGGCCGGGCTCCGGGGACCCGGAGCCACCGACCGAGTTTCCAGGCGAGGCGGAGGCGCGAGCGGCGCTGGCGAGCGGAGAGTCGGATCGGGCCGTCGTGCGCCACGTGATCGAGGGTCGAGCGCCCGGTCTCGCGATCCTGGAGCTCGCCGGCGAGCTCGATGTAGACGTGATCGTGATCGGCTCGCACGGCCGCCGCGGCCTACGGCGGTTGACCCTCGGGAGCGTGGCGGAGGAAGTGGTCCGGTTCGCCCGCCGACCCGTCCTCGTGGTCCACGCGGACGAGGACCGGGAACGCCCGGCCGATGCGAAGCGGCTCCTCGTCGCGGTCGACTTCTCCGACGCGACGCCGACGCTTCTCGCCCATGCTTCACACCTGGCCGCGAGCCTGGACGCGGGGCTCGACCTGCTCCACGTCGTCCCGATCCCGATGTATCCGACCTTCTACGTGGCCGAGCTCGCCCTGCCGCAGAACCGTAGAGCATCGCGCGAGCGTCTCGAGCAGATGGCGGCTGACCTGGAGCCTCGCGTGGACACGACGATCGAGGTCGGCGACGGGCGCCCGCCCGATGAGATCGTGGAGTACGCGGAGGAGCACGGTCACGACCTCATCGTGGTCTCGAGCCACGGGTACACGGGCGTCAAGCGACTCCTGTTGGGCAGCACCGCGGAAGGCGTGATACGTCGGGCCCCGTGTCCGGTGCTCGTCGTGAAGCCGGGTGGGAGACAGCTCGCGCCAGAAGCGGAGGTCCACGCCACCTCGGGTGCGGACGCGAACGTCGTCGTCAGAGCGGGGGAATAGAGAGATGAAGATCGAAACGGTCGTCGCGGGCGTCGACTTCGCGGGCGCGGGTCTGGCGAGCGCTCGTTGGATCGCTCGCCACTTCGGCCCCGACCGCGTCGTGCTCGTCCACTCGCTCCACCTACCGAAGCCACCGCGCTTCCTCGCGCCGCTCTGGGGAGACGAGGAGCAGATCCTCGTGTCGGCGCGTGCCGGCGCCAAGCTGCGACTGACGGAGTTCGCCGAGCAGCTCGAGCGTGAGACCGGCGTATCGACCGAAGCTCGGAACCGGCTCGGCGAGCCGGCGGAGCAGCTCGCGGCGGTCGCGGATTCGACGGATGCCGACCTCATCGTCGTCGGTCCCCACGCCAACGACCGAGGCCGCTGGAGTCTGCTCGGCGGCACGGCGACGCAGCTGCTCCACGAGGCGCGGGTGCCGACGCTCATCGGTCGCGGGGCGCTGCGGGGGCCTCCCGAGCGCATCTTGGCACCGATCGACGAGAACGCCGTCGATGCGGGGGTGCTCGACTGGATATCCGGACTTTCGGGACACCTCGAGATCGAGCCGACGTTGTTCCACGTGCTCGAGGATCCGATCGAGGCTCACTTGCGGGCGGTGGAACCGCCGCGACGTCCGCCGGACGTCGAGCTCGAGGCACTCGCGAGGGACTGGTTGAGCGACAGCGTTCGCGAGGCGGGACTCCCCGAAGGCACGGGGTTGGGGGTGGTGACGGGAGAACCGGCAGTGGAGATCCTCGCGGCGGCGCAGCGCTACCGTGCCGATCTGATCGTGATGGGAACGCACGGGTTCGGGACGTTGCGGAGGACGTTGATGGGCTCGGTCGCGGATACCGTGATTCGACGCGCTCCCTGCCCCGTGCTCGCCTTGCCCACCCACAGCCCGGCAAAGAGAGAGTCGAGCGAGCGGACGCAGGTGGCCTGACCGCATGGGGACCAAGCGCATCGTTCGGCTGGACGAGCCGGACGCGATTCGCCGATTCACGAGCCGTCTGCTCACCGACCTCCAGGCCCTGGAGCGGATGCTGGCGGACGACGTCTTCGAAACCGGCGTTCACCGGATCGGCGCCGAGCAGGAGGTCTTCCTCGTCGACGCCGACGGAAACCCCGCGCCGGTCGGACCGCGCATCATGGCGAGCGGACCCGACCCGCGGGTGACGACGGAGTTCGGCGCGTTCAACCTCGAGATCAACGCCGACCCGATCCCCCTCGACGGGGGCTGCCTGCGACAGATGGAGCAACAGCTGTTCGAGCTCCACGGCTCGCTGTCGGGTCTCGCCGCGACGCACGATGCGCGCGTCCTGTTGTGCGGCGTTCTTCCCACGTTGCGCCCGGCGGACTTGAGTCGCGAGAACAGGACGCCGGAGGAGCGCTATGAAGCGCTCGATGACGCGCTATGCGCACACCGCAGCGAAGACTATCGGATCTACATCAAAGGCGTCGACGAGTTGCTCGTCGAGCACGACTCTTCGTTGATCGAGGCCTGCAACACCAGCTTCCAGCTCCACCTCCAGGTCGAGCCCGACGAGTTCAGCCGGATGTACAACGCGTCGCTGATGGCGGCGGCGCCGGTCTTGGCCGTCGCGACCAACTCGCCGCTCGTGTTCGGCCGACGGCTCTGGCGCGAGTCGAGGATCGCGTTGTTCCAGCAGTCGGTCGACACCCGTCGCGCCGGCAGCGGGGCCCGAGACTTCGAGCCGCGCGTCCATTTCGGCAACGGCTGGGTCGAGGCCTCTCCCGTCGAGCTGTTCCGCGACGACATCGCGCGGTTTCGCGTGCTCATCGGCACCGAGTCCGATGAAGACGCCCTGCGCTCCTACGCGGACGGACAGATCCCCTCCCTCGATGCGCTCCAGATCTTCAACAGCACGATCTACCGGTGGATCCGGCCATGCTACGGGGTCGCGGACGGCGTGCCGCACCTCAGGATCGAGAATCGCGTCTTGCCCGCAGGACCGACGTTGTCCGACGAGATCGCGAACGCCGCCTTCTGGTATGGTCTCGTGCGCGGTCTCGTGGGTCGGTACGCCGACGTGCGAGAGTTCGCGCGCTTCGATCACGCCAAGGCCAACTTCGTCGCGGCCGCGCGACTCGGACTGGGTGCCCCCCTCCGCTGGCTCGAGGGCCGAGAGGTGGGCGCGCGCCGTCTGATCCTCGAAGAGCTCCTCGCGATCGCCGGCGAAGGACTCGACAGACTCGGGATCGATGGTGGCGATCGCGATCACTACCTGGGGATCATCGAGGCGCGTGCCACATCACGGCAGACCGGTGCGGCCTGGACGCTCAAGGCGTTCGAAACGCTCGGTGGCCGCGGGGGTGGGATCAACGCGCTCCGGGAGCTCACGGTAGAGCTCCTGAAGGCCCAGGCGGACAACACCCCCGTTCATGACTGGCCTCGCCTGAAGCCGGGGGATGTCGCCTCCGCGAGCAACGTCCCGGAGCGGGTCGACGAGATGATGAGCACGGATCTGCTGACGGTACGGCCGGCCGACCCCGTCGAGCTGGCGATCAGCCTCATGCAGTGGCGACACGTTCGCCACATACCCGTCGAGGATGAGGAGCGTCACTTGGTGGGTCTGGTGACGCGCGGCGATGTCTTTCGTCACCTCTCCGGCGCCGCGGCCGAGTCCGAGGCTCGAAGCGCCCCCGTCCGAGACGTGATGTGCGACGACCTCGTGACCGTGCCTCCTCACACACCCGTCTCGCGGGCGCTCTCGGTCATGCACGAGCACGGATTGTCCGCGCTCCCCGTCGTGAGCGAGCAGCAGCTCGTCGGTCTCGTGACGGAGCGGGACTTCCTCGGGCTCGCGACGCGGATGACCGCCGACCTCTTGCCCGACGCTTCACCCCCGAACACCCCGGCGGCGTCCTGGTGAGGGCCGGCGGTTTGACACCGCTTTCGGGGGACCCCGACGTTGCCGAGGCGGATCCGCCACGCCGGCACGAAGCGACGGTCGCGAACCCGAGGCTACCCCACATGGACGACCCGACCACCACTCCGCCTCGCGAGCACTCGGAACGACCGAGCGACGCGTTGGACGCGGATGACTTCCGGCAGCTCTTCCGTGCCGGACCTACCGGCTGCCTCCTCGTTGACGAGGAAGGCGTCGTCCGCGATCTGAATCGTCAGGCGGAGCTGTTGTTCGACTACGGCGCCGAAGAGCTCATCGGCCAGCGGATCGAAACGCTCGTCCCGGATCGGCTTCGGAAGCGACACGCCCGACACCGCGCGGCGTTCGCGCGAGCGCCGTCGCTGCGACCGATGGGCATCGGACTCGAGCTCTTCGCGCGCCGCCGAGACGGGACGGAGCTGCCCGTGGAGATCGCGCTCAGTCCGGTGGACACGTCCCGGGGTCCGCTCGTGTTGGTCTCGATCAACGACATCACGCAGCGGAAGCGACTGCGGGCCTTCGGCGCGGGTGTGCTCCAAGGAGCGGAGGAAGAACGGCAACGGATCGCTCGCGATCTACACGACGACACCGCGCAGGCGCTCTCCGCCCTCGTCCTGCGGCTTCAGATGGCAAGGCGCACCGAGGATGGGACGCGTCGTGATGAGCTGCTGCACGAGATGCACTCCGAGATCCGACGTACGTCCGAAGGCGTCCGACGCATCTTGCGCGGCCTTCGTCCGCCCGCGCTGGCCGAGGCGGGACTCACGGCCGCGATCCGGGCTCAGACGCGGGAGACCCTCGGCGAGGAGGGCATCAGCGCGCGTGTCGATGCCGGCCCGGTCGATGAGCTCCTCGACCACGAAGGGAACCTCGCGTTGTACCGCATCGTCCAGGAAGCCCTGTCGAACGTGGTGCGGCACGCCGATGCGACCAAGGTCGTGGTCTCCTTGCAGGTCGAAGACGGCATCCTACGGGCGAGCGTCGAGGACGACGGCTGTGGCTTCGCCGTCGAGGCCGAGCCGGCGAGCAACGGAGGTCGCGGTCTCGGGATCATCGGGATGCAGGAGCGGGCCACGATCCTCGGCGGGTCGGTGCGTTTGGAGAGCGAGGCCGGTCGCGGCACCACGGTGACGGTCGAGCTACCCGTGCCGGGGGCCGTCCCGTGATCGACCGCAACGGCCGTGGCGGCTCGGGCCGCGAGGCGGCGGCGGCCGAAAGCGGCGACGACTCGCACGCATCCGGGCGCATCCTCGTCATCGAGGACGACGAGCAGCTTCGTTCGCTCCTCCGCGAGCTGCTCGTCCAGGAGGGGTACGACGTCGCGATCGTCGAAAGCGGCGAGGAGGGGCTACAGACCCTCCAACGCGAGTTGTTCGATGTCGTCCTGCTCGACATCAACCTCCCTGGCATGCACGGAATCAACGTGCTCACCGCGGCGCCGAATACGCAGACCGATGCGGCGTTCATCATGATGACGGCGTTCGCCGAGATCGAGACCGCCGTCGAAGCCATGAAGCTGGGCGCCTTCGATTTCCTCACGAAGCCGCTCGAACCCGAGCAGCTCCTGCTCATCATCGAGCGGGCGCTGGAGCGAACGAGTCTGCGTCGCGAGGTCGCCCGGCTCCGGCGCGCCGTCCCTCATGGTCCGCGCGAGCGCGTGATCGGTCGATCGAAGGCGCTCGAACGCGTGTTCGACCTGATCGAGCGCGTCGCCCCCACCCGGTCTACCGTCCTGGTGACCGGTGAGACGGGGACGGGGAAAGAGCTCGTCGCTCGGGCGGTGCACGACCTGTCGCCCAGGGCCAACGCGCCCTTCGTGCCCATCAACTGCTCGGCGCTGCCCGAGAGCCTGCTCGAGTCGGAGCTCTTCGGGCACATGAAGGGCAGCTTCACGGGCGCCATTGCCAACCGGCGGGGCCTGTTCGAGGAAGCGCACGGCGGTACGCTGTTTCTCGATGAGGCGTCGACCATCGGCCCGCCGATCCAGGTGAAGCTGCTGCGCGTCCTCCAGGAGCGTCAGATTCAACGCGTGGGCGGAACCCGCCAGATTCCGGTGGACTTCCGATTGATCGCCGCGACGAACGTGGATCTGACGCAGGAGGTGACGGAGGGTCGGTTCCGCGAGGACCTCTATTTCAGACTCAACGTCTTCCCGCTCGAGGTGCCGCCGCTCCGCGAGCGGAAGGACGACATACCGCTGCTCGCCGATCACTTTCGACGACGGTGGGCCGAGGCGAACGAGATGGATCCACCGGCCATCGCTCCCGAAACGCTCCAGCGGATGATCGACTACGACTGGCCGGGGAACGTTCGCGAGCTCGAGAACTTCATCGAGCGAGCCATGATCATGTACGCGGGGTCCGACTCGATCCGCTTCGACCCCCCACAGGCCGCCGCCAGCGAGCCGCACCAGCACCAGTTGGAGCGCGCACGCGATGAAGGTTGGACGGTCGACCGGCTGGAACGCGAGCACATCCTCTCGATCCTCGAGTCGGTCGGCGGGAATCAGACGCGCGCTTCCGAAGTGCTCGGCATCGATCGACGGACCCTCTACCGAAAGCTCAAGCGATATCGCGAGGGCGAGACCGCGCGCTGAGCCGAGACGCGACCGTCGGGACCGGACCGCCCGCCGCATCGATCCGCCGAAGCGCCGAAGCGCCGAAGCGCCGAAGCGCCGAAGCGCCGCGTCAAAGGTACCGGTCAGAAGTTCCGGAGGAAGAACTCGTTCCGACCGCCCAGGCGCGGATTCACGACGTTGCTGAAGATCGAGCCGAACGTATAGCTGAACCGGACGTTGAAGTCGTACTCGAACCCCGTCTCGAGCTCCCGTTGTCGAGTGAGGATCTCTTCCTCGCTCGCGCCGAGCGCCGCCAGGTTGATCTGGTCGCGCACTCTGGACACGCCGCCGTTGATGCCGAGCGAGAGCCCCTTGATCACCCGGAGATCGACGCCGCCGTTGAAGTTGATCCGGTGACGCGACAGGTCGTCGAGATGCTGCACGACCTGGAAGGATGCGCGCGACGAGCCCCACGGCTGACGCACTTCGAGCGCGGCCGCGAAGCGATGATCCGGAACCGTCTCCTCGGTCTTGAAGAAGATCGTCTCTTCGGTATAGTCGAGTCTCGTGACCCCGACGGAGTAGACGAAACGCAGCTGTCGGCGCGTCGACTCCGAGTAGGGGAAGACGTTGTACTCGATGGCGGGCGCGAGCCGAATCGTGAGATCCTCGTTCGAGAACGTCGAGTGCGCCGCGGCTAGCTGTCCCCCCCACCCCCAATGCTCGCCCGCGCTCAGGACGAAGAGCACATTCGCGTCGTACCCCCGGGTGATGCTCGTAACGGTCGTCGTGTCCGAGGTGTCGAAATTGCTCTCCGAGTAGTTGAACCCCGCACCGAGCTCCAACCGCGATCCCTCCGTCACCCGTCTCGCCTCGAAATCGGTGTTCCCGAAGAAGAACTGCTGTCGCTCCTGGCCGAACAGGAACCCGGACGCGCTCACCTCGAACGTCCAGAAGTTCCACGGGTCGTCCTCGGGTGTCGCGACCTCGGGCGCCGGTGCATCCTCATCCGCTTGCAACCGCATCACCTGCGACTGGTCGGTGCGCGCGATATAACGCGCCAGACCGAGCTGGATCTGACGAGCGATCTGCGTCATCACCTGCTCGATCGCTTCGGCCGGGGGCGCGGTGACCCCGAGGCGATCTTCGAGCCCTTCGAACTCGTCTCGCCCGATGAAGTCGATCGAGATCCGCTGGCCGCCGGCGCCGGTCTGCTGACCCGTGATCAGCACGTGGACCTGGGCATCCTCTCGATCGCGCGTGTGGTTTATGAAGGCGATCTCACGGACATAGAAGTCGCGATCGCAGAACCGGAACCCGCGACAGTCGATGAACACCCGTAACGCCTGTGAGGCGACCGCGGCCTCTACCTCTACCTCTTGCGCGCGGACATCCGAAACGCTGGCGAGAAGCGCAAGAAGGCACAGGCCAAGGCTCGCTCGCGGATGGCGCACGTCACCCCCTCTACTTGGCGATTCGCCGTCTATGTCCGGACTGAAGCTGGGCGGCCTGCGCACGACGGAGTTCACTCGAAGCGGATGACGAGGCGTGCGCGGCCCTGTGTAGGACGCATGAAAAGCAAGCTGCGTTGCGCGGCCCTCCGAGCACGGCCAAGGACCCCGGGGCTCCAGGAGCGGCTCGCCCCCGTCCGTCACGGCGCCCGTCTATCGAATCGTCAACCCGATCGTCCCGCCCCATCGGCTCGCGATGACGTCGTCGACGGTGACCTCGGGGAGGACGAGATCTCCGATCGCCGTGATCCACGACGCGGCGTTGAGGCTGATCGACACGTGACGGGTGATGGGGAGGTCCCACCCCACGCCGAACGTCATCCCGACGCCGTTTCCCTCGGCGACGACCGGGGATTCCGCCTCGGGCTCCACCGTCAGCCGGCCCCGGGCGTATCCGACGCCCGCCTTGAAGAAGAACCCGGTTCGCGATGGGAACCAGAGGAGGATCGCGTTGATCGCGGTGTTCTCCGAGAGCGCCTCCTCCGCGCCCGACTCGACGCCGAACGCCTCGTCCACCTGGGTCGACGACTCGAGGCCGAACAGCACCCCGCCCGACAACGACCCGCCGATCCGCGTGTACCCGACCGGGCCGGAGCCACGGGTCACCTCCGTACAGCGCGTGCAGGAGACCCGCGTCGCGGTCGGGCCCGCTCCGAGCTCGATCCACAGACCGCTACGGTGCGGGCGCTGGGCTTCCAGCTGCCCCGGCGCGCAGGCCAGCAGGCCGAGGAGCAACCAACGACGCGTCATCGCTCGAACCCCGGGAGCTCGAACCCCGTCCAAACCAAGAGCAGCGCCAACTGCGGAAACTCCCGGCTCTCGTCAGGACGATCCGAGTACCGGCTTCGCCGGTTGTAGTAGCGGAACTCGCCCGAGACGCTGAGATCGAGCGCGACGGGAAGCGTGAGCTCGAGCGCGCCGAAGCTCACGTTGTGGTCGGCGCGCGCACCGCTGACCGAGTGGATGTACTCGGTGCGCGCCAGGATCTTCAGGTAGGTGAGCCCGTTTCGCTCGTACGCGAGCTCGAGACGGGAGCCTCCCCCCGGACCGAAGTCGTATTCCCGCTCGCCCGTCCCGGCGAAGGGGGCTTCCATCGCGCCGAGGAAGATCACGTCGCCGTACAGGTGCGTTCGGAGACCGGATCGACGCCCGAGCCGCCACCGCGAGCTCACGCCGATCTCGAGGCTCTGCGCACCGAATCGGTGCGCCGTGTTGTTGAGAAAATCGAACCGTTGGTTGACGGTGACGCCGTGCAGGTGCTTCGACGTCCGGTCGTTCAGGTCCCAGGCGAACAGTCGGCCACTCGCCTGAAGCAGATTCAGCCCGTCGCCGCCCGGGCTCACCCGTCCCCTGACCGTGAAGACGTCGAAGGGGACGCGGTGCGCCGTGAGGAACGGATCGCCGTAGCTGAGCTCGGCTTGGATCGTGGGCGAGCCCGAGAAGTTGTCTTCGCGGTCCACGAAGCCCGAGTCCGCCACGAACCGACCGCCGAAGCCCAGACGGAACACGAAGGCTTCGGGATCGTGCTCGGGAGGATTCGGACCCACGTCGTTCCATTCACCTCGAATCAGGCGATTGACCGCACCGATCGGATCGAACGGGAGCGCGGCGATCTCACGCCACGTGCGTCCGGCGCCGCGCGCCCGATTGTCCCGGATGCTCGCGCCCAACCGGTGGAAGACTTCGCCCAGGGTGATGCCACCGAAGCTCGTCATGAAGAAGTCGTTCAGCGACGGCCGGTGCGTCTCGCCGAAGTACTCCCAGGTCCAGGACCCGAAGAACGCCAGCGGCGCGGACTCCCAAAACCCGAGTCCGTTCGAGCGACCTGAGTTGAAGTACAGCGAACCGTGGTACGGGTGCGAGAACATGTTCGCGCCGAACGCGTTCTCGTCCCACTCCCAGCCGAGACTGAGGTTGCGCGACCAATCGCTCGTGCCGACCCGCGCCCAGTCGAATCCGAACGCCCAGGCGTCTACTCGATTGACGAAGACGTTGACGAAGAGCGCCTCGCCGGCGGCGAAGACGGGTCGCGGTCGTGGCGTGGTCCACGCTTCGACGGCTGGGATGCCGGCGGCCGTCACGGTCGCGGTATCCTGCCCGCTCAACGCCGCGCCGCCGCTCAGCCACGCGCCGGCCAGCGCCAAGGCGGACGCCGTCCGCGTGGCGGTCCTCCATCCCGCAGTACCCGCGACACCTCGTTCCAAATCGTTCCTCGTGGCCGCCCGGACCGGTGACGACCCGCCGTCTCGGGGGTCTCCCGCACGCCGCCGCTCGATGGGAGAGCTCGCGGCACGCTCGACCACCCCACGCTCGACCGCCTCCCGCGGAGCTCGTTTCATGGCACAGGTTACGCCGGTCCGGGGACCGGCGCGCCTCGCCCCGGGGTCCGCTCAGACGAGACGGACGACGACCGCGTAGGTGAGCGCGGCGAGCGCCGCGGCGCACGGCAACGTGGCGACCCAGGACAGGACCACGTTTCTCACGACCGGAACGTGGGCTTGTCGGGATACGAGACCGATCCCGAACAGGGCGCCGACCGATACGTGCGTGGTGGACACCGGGATCCCGAGACGGCTCGCGCCGATGACGAGCAACCCCGTGGTGAGGTTCGCGGCGAAGCCCTGACCGTGATTCATCCCCGTGATCCGCCGCGACATCGTGATCGCCACGCGACGCGCGCTCAGGAGCCCGCCGACGGCGATCGCGAAACCGACGAACACGACGCCCCAGCGGATGTTCACCGCCTGCACGACGACGAGTAGCGCCGCGATCTTCGGCGTGTCGTTGAGCCCGCGCGCGAAACTCACGATCCCGGCGCTCAGGAAGTGCGCGCCGTCCATGAGTCGCTGGAGCCGGATCCCCAAGAAGCTACCGACGTAGCGCATCTCGCACCGCGCCTCGCTGTCGACCGCGACCTGGATCGGCTCGGCGGTGAGCGCGGCAGCGCCCGCGACGGCTCGAGGTATCGACGCGACCGTCGGCCCGACGCAGACGCACGTTTCCTTCTCGATTCCGAGCGTCCGACGAGACCGGTGCAAGATCACGTAGAGGACGGCGGCGACCACGAGCGCCAGGGCCGGACTCACCAGGAGCGGCAGGAGAAAGGTGGTCGCCAAGGTTCCGACGTCGAGTGCGGGCCCCGCGGCCAGCACTCCGGCACCTGCGATGGCGCCTACCAGGCTGTGCGTGGTCGAGATCGGGAACCCGACGAGCGTGGCCAGAAACACGGTGCACCCCGCACCCGTGGCGACCGACACGAGGAAGACCTCGCCGCCCGCGATCGACTCCGGAACGATGCCTTTGCCCGAGAACGCCGAGAGGAGCGCATGCGCGAGCAGGACCGATGCGACGGACCCCAGGAACGTCGTGATCGTCGCCCAGGCGATCGCCGTTCGGTAGTCGGTCGTCTCGCTCCCGAACAACGACGCCACGCCTTTGAAGTTGTCGTTCGCGCCGTTCGAATAGGCGAGGAAGCAGGTCGCTGCGAACAGAAGGGCGGTGATCAATCCGGGCTCCGGGACGGCCGACGCGGCGCTCGTAACGAGAACGTAACCGAGTCGCGCGGAACCCGGTTCCCGTCAGGCGGGTCTTGCCCCCGTGATCTCGCCGGCCGCTTCGTCCTCGACCTCGTTCTCGACCGCCGCCAGTCGTCCGGAAATCTCACGCAGACGGATGATCTGCTGGATGAAGAGCGGCAGCGTCACCAGACCCTCGATGTACTGGAACACGTACATCAACGCCGAGAACACGAAGCCGTACTCCGTTTGCGTGCTGTCGACGACGGCGACGGGCGCGTACACCAACAGCGCGATGACGCCGATGAACAGCACCGCGTAGTTGATGGTCTCGAGGTCGGAGAGCCGACGGTTCCACGTCATCAGTCGACGGAAGTGCTTCGCGACCGCGAGCGGGTCGCGGGAGGTGAGCGCGTCGACCTGGCGTTCGAGCTCGTCGTTGTAGCCCTGATTGAGTCGGAAGTTGCGCCCCCCCGTGATCCAGTAGACCGCCGCCATGACCGCGAAGAGCCCCAGGCACGCGAGGAACACCTCGAACTCGATCGACGCGATGATGATGAGCGAGCCCACGAGGCCGATCACGCTGCTCAGGATCATCGGCATCGAATTCTCGAGAAACTCGACGAACTCGCGGAGTAGCGTGGCTCGGGCCGCAACGGCCGAGACCGCCGTGTCGCGTCGCTCCTCCCGAGCGACCAGCTCGATCGCCGTCGTCTCGTAGATGGCGGTGTACACGCGGGTATCGTAGAAACGGCGCGCGCTTCCGATCACCAGGGCCGCCACGGCCAGCGCGCCGAGCGCCACCAGACCGTTCGAGCTCGCCCCGAGAAGACCGTTGATCGCGATCCCGATGAACAGCGGAAACAAGACGTCGATCGCGGACTCGACGATGACGAGACCGAGCGTGAGCGACACGCGCCACCGGAAACGGGTGAGGAGCCCCTTCAGCGAGATGTCCGAGCCACGGGGGTCGTTCTTCGAGCCGTTCATGGATTCCGAGGTCTCGCGCGCCCGGGTGGAGCCGCGCCGAAACGTTCGCTAGTGCCCGATCGAAGTGGCCGGGACGATCCGCTCCTGAACCGCGGTCCAGGAGGGCAGCTCGGGTCGACTGTGGAGCGTCCAGCCGTTGAACACCGCGACGAGGTCGTACTCGGGGATCACGTGGAGGAACTGCCCGCCGTATCCGTTGCCCGCGAACACCTCGGTCTCGCCGTCTTCGTGCGACGGGATCCACCACTGGTAGCCATAGCCGGGATCGACGCGATCGTTCTCCGGCGCGACATCCGGAACCACGGGAGAGGTCGAGGCGCGTACCCAGTCCGCGGAAACGACCTGTCGTCCATCCCACTCGCCCCCGCGCAGCATGAGGTAGCCGATCCGGGCGAGGTCGTGGGTCGCGAGGTACAACCCGCCCTCGGTGTCGACCTCGCCGTCCGGCGTGATCTTCCAGTAGAACTCATCGATCCCGATCGGCTCGAACAATCGCTCGCGCGCCCATTCGTCGATCCGTTGCCCGGTCGCCTCGCGCACGATCTTGCCGAGCAGAACGCTGACACCGTCGTTGTAGTCGAACCGCGCGCCGGGGTCGGTTTTCATCGGGCGATCCACGACGTACTGGATCCACGCGTCGCCGTTCTCGAGGATGACCGTCGGGTGCGCCTCGTCGTCGTACGTCTCACCCGCGCTCGCCCATGCGATCCCGCTCCTCATCGTCAGGAAGTCTTCGAGCGTGGTCGCCGACCGACGGGCGTCGCTCATGTCGGGATCGTAGGCGTCGAAGTACGGCCAGGCCGGCGTCTCGACCCCGGCGATGTGACCCGCGTCGACCGCGATCCCGAAGGCGACCGACGTGACGCTCTTGGTGACCGATTGCAGGCTGTGGAGGTGCGTGTCGCGGTACAGGGGGTGCCAGTCCGGGTGATCGTAGTTGTACTGGTGGCTCGTCGTGTCGTCCTGGACCGCGGCGAGGCTGTCGTACGTTGCCGAGTGATCCCAGTGTCGATCCGCGACCACGCGCCCGTTCCGGATCAACAAGAAATGGTCGATCAGCCCGTACCGCCCCGCGTCGATATCCGCGATCAGCGACGTCACGGCGGCCGGATCGATCCCCTCGGCTTCCGGGCTCGACACCTCCCAGGCCTCGCCCGGCCATGGGACGCCAGCGGTCGTCGCCATCGGAGCGGACGAATCGGGCGGCGTCGCGCATCCGAGCGCGACCGGAGCCGCGAACAGCCCGAGCGCCGCCAACCGGCGCGGCGACGACCACATGCTACTCGGTCTCGCTCATTCGGATCGGCAACCGCCGTACGCGAACCCCGGTCAGCGAGAAGATCGCGTTCGTCACCGCGGGCGCGATCGGCGGGACACCCGGCTCCCCGACACCGGTCGGGGGCTCGGCGCTCGGGACGATGTGCACCTCGACCGCGGGCATCTCGTCCATACGCAGCACGGGGTAGTCGTCGAAGTTGCTCTGCTGCACGCGCCCGTCTTCGAGCGTGATCTCTCCGTGGAGCGCGGCCGACAGACCGTACACGATCGCGCTCTCCATCTGGGCCTCGACGTTCCACGGATTCACGGCGACGCCGCAGTCGACCGCGCAGACCACGCGGTGCACCCGTACGGTTCCGTCGTCCTCGACGGAGACCTCGGCCACTTCGGCCACGTAGCTCTCGAACGACTTCCGGACCGCGATCCCGCGGCCACGGCCCTCCGGTAGCGGCGAGCCCCAGCCCGCCTTCTCTGCGGCCAGCTCGAGCACGGCCAGGTGTCGTGGCTCATCCCGAAGCAGCGCGCGCCGAAGCTCGAACGGATCCCGCCCCCCGGCGTGCGCGACCTCGTCGAGAAAGCTCTCGTTGACGAACCCGGTGTGCGTGTGCCCCACCGACCGCCACCAGAGCACCGTCACGGGCTTGTCCGGCGAGTGGAGCTCGACGTGTCGGTTGGGGATCGCGTACGGCATGTGCGCGGCCCCTTCGACCGACGAGGGGTCGACCGGCGCGCCGAACCCCATCCCCGCCATGATCGACTGGCCGGCGAGCCGTTGGTGCCACGCGATCGGCATCCCGCTCGGGTCGATGCCCGCCGCGAGCTTGTGCACGAACATCGGTCGGTAGTAGCCGCACTGGATGTCGTCCTCGCGGGTCCACACGGTCTTGACGGGCACGCCTTCGTCCTTGGCGACGGCGACCGCGTCGGAAACGAAGTCCGAGGTCGGGTTCGCGCGACGTCCGAACCCGCCCCCGAGCATGGTCGTGTGGATGCGGATGTCCTCCGGCCGGAGCCCCAGGATCCCCGCCGCCGCGCGCTGATCGAGCGTCTGCGCCTGCGTGCCCGCCCAGATGTCGGCGCCATCCGCCTTGGCGTGGACCGTGGCGTTGAGGGGCTCCATCGGCGCGTGCGCCAGATAAGGCACCTCGTAGATGGCCTCGACCGTCCTCGCGGCTCCGTCGAGCGCCGCGGCGGCATCGCCGAGGTCCTCGGCGACCGCGCCGGGCGTCTCGACCATCGCCAGGTACTCGTCACGGAGCCCCGCGCTCGAGAGCCGGGCGCCCTCGCCGTCGTCCCACTCGATCTCGAGCGCGTCACGCCCCTGCCGCGCGGACCAGAAGTCGCGCCCGATCACGGCGACGCCGGACGGCACCTGCTTCACCTTGACGACACCCGGCAGCGCCTCCGCCGCCGAGCCGTCGAACGAGCGCACGGTGCCGCCGCACACCGGGGAGTGCGCGACCACGGCGGTGAGCATGTCGGGCAGGCGCACGTCGATCGAGAACTCGGCCGCCCCGGTGACTTTGTCGGGGCCTTCGAGGCGACGGACGTTCGTCCCCACGATCCTGAAGTCGGCCGGGTCCTTGAGCGGGACGGAGCTCGGCACGTCCAGCGTCGCGGCCTCCTCGGCGAGCTCGCCGTAGGTCGCGCGACGATCCCCGGCGGCGTCGAACACGACGCCCGCTTCGGTCCGTAGGTCGGCCGCGTCGACGTTCCACCGGCGCGCGGCCGCGTCGACGAGCATCGCCCGGGCGGTCGCGCCGGCCTCGCGGAAGAGCTGCCACGACGTCATGACGCTCGTGCTGCCTCCCGTCAGCTGCCCCCCGAACCCGATCGCGTACTCCGGCGTCGAGGGGGACGCCTCGACCTCGACCTTCGACCAGTCCGCGTCGAGCTCCTCGGCGAGGATCATCGGGAGCGACGTGAACACGCCCTGCCCCATCTCGGACTTGTGCACGATGATCGTGATCACGTCGTCCACGCCCACACGGACGAAGGCGTTCGGCGCCAGCGAATCGACCGTCGCCGCCAGCAGCCGCTCGGCCCCGAAGCCGGGGATGTGGAACCCGATCACGAGCCCACCGCCCGCCGCGGCAGACCGCTTGAGGAACCCCCGGCGGGTCAGCCTTCGCGGGGCCGTCATCGTGCGCCCCCTCGTGGCGCCGAGCCGGAGGCTTGCCGGATCGCGAGCCGGATCCGGTTGTAGGCCCCGCAGCGACAGATATTGCGGCGCATGGCCTGGTCGATCTCCTCATCGCTCGGCTCGGGGTTCGAGGCGAGGAGCGCCGACGCCGCCATGATCTGGCCCGACTGGCAGTACCCGCACTGGACGACGTCCTGGTCGAGCCACGCTTCCTGGAGCGGGGTGAGGCCATCCTCCGAGAGCCCCTCGATCGTCGTGATCTCGGCGCCCTCGACCCCGCGGACCGCCAGCCGGCACGTACGGCGCGCGACGCCGTCGACGTGCACCGTACACGCCCCGCACTGCGCGATCCCGCACCCGAACTTGGTGCCGGTCAGACCGAGGTGATCGCGGAGCACCCAGAGCAAGGGCGTCGATGGATCGACATCCACCTCGTGGGTTCGACCGTTGACGTTCAGCGAGATCATAGCGCCGTCTCCTCGTGTCGGGACGCCCCCATCATAGCGTCGCGGCGCCCCGAGGTCAGGCGATCCCGGGCCCACGGAAACGGAGGACCCGGACGAGCACGGCGAAGACGATCGCCAAGGCGACGACGCCGATGTAGTCGATCATCGGGATTCGATAGATCTCCCCGAGCCGCTCCCACCCCACGCGGGAATAGACGGCCGCCGCGGCGGCGAGCCAGATCGTCGCCGCGAGCAGGCGACGCGGGCGGGACCACCCGAGGCCGTGCATCTGCGTCACGATGAAGATCGCCGAGAACCCGAACAGGAACATCGACCAGCCCGCCTGCCCCTGCATGAGCGCCACCATCGTGCCGTGGAGGACGACCAGCACTTCCTGGGTGAGCGTCCACCACCGGTTCACGTGGATCCGCGTGAAGAACAGGCTGCCCTGGAGCATGAGCAGGAGCGTGTAGAGGAACCCCACGAGGTGACCCGACGTCGCCTCCGCCGGGTGGAACCAGAACGTGTACAGGACCGCCCAGGCGAAGTAGTACCCGTGGTATTTCCGAGCGAACGCGGTGACCCGCTTCCCGATCGGGGCGCGCGCGCCGAAGAAGAGCCCCCGGCGGGTGTTCTCCATCAGCAGCACCCATATGAGGAGCACCGCGACCGACCCGAACGAGGTGAAGACGTTCACGTCTTGCGCGAGCCCGTCGTACCACAGGTGTGTCTGTAGCACGTGGAGCAGGGCGAAGCCGGCGTTGCCGCCCAGCGCGACGACGTTGACGCGGTGCAGTCGCCCCGTGTAGCGGAGATCCGAACGCTGCGCCCGCCAGATCAGCCAAAAGAGAAAGAGCTGGTGCGCCGTGTAGAGACCCCAGGCGCTGACGCGACCCGCGATCGTGCGCTCGGGGAGGACCCAGTAGTACCAGCCGGGGCCCGCATCGGGCAGGTGCGGCACCGACGCGAGTCGGCCACCCAGCGCCCACAGCAGCAGGCAGTACGCTACCGCGAACCCTACGCCCAACCAGAGCGCGGTCCGCGACTCGAACCGGGGTGTCGTGTCGTCCGGAGCCATGCGGCGAAAGTTACCATGCGCCCTCTTTTCGGAGGAACTTCCATCCGAGGCTTGGGGTTGTAATATCCGTCATTGCCGTATAGCATCTGATATACGGCAACGACGGACGGTATGATGCTTGAGATCGTCGAGACTCCTCAGGCGACCAAACAACTCGATGAGCTGCTGGACGAGGCGTCCAGATCGAGTCTTCACTTCACCTTGGCGGCGCGCCCCGACGCGGGAGCGGTTGTTCCCAGGGGTGGCGGGCTACGCAAGATCCGTTGGAAGCTACCGGGGAGAGGCAAGCGCGGAGGCATGCGGGCGATCTACTTCGTTGTGCGAGACGAGCGGGTCTACATCCTCACTGCGTACGCCAAGTCCGAGAAGAAGGATCTCACCAAAGATGAGATCAAGGAGCTGCGAGCGCTCGTGAAAGGGCTTTGAGGAGGAGGCAAGACATACGCTCGCAACCGACCTGTTAACCCCAACGCGATAGGTTGCACCTAAGGAGTGCCAAAGATGCCACAGAAGAGCGCGGAGACTTCTGTGTTCGCCTCCTTGAAGGCGGGCATCGAGGAGATGAAGGCCATCGAGGCAGGAGAGCTGAAGCCCGGGAGGGTAACTCGGTTCGTTACGCCCGACGTGGCCGAGATTAGAAAGCAAATGGGCGTATCGCAGTCCGAGTTTGCAGCGGTACTTGGAATCAGCCCTCGCACACTTCAGGAATGGGAGCAGGGAAGGCGAACACCGCAGGGGCCGGCCAGGTCACTGCTGCTCGTAGCCAAGCATGATCCCGAGGCAGTCTTGGAGGGAGTGAAGGCTGGTGTCATCAGGGCTCGCGGCAAGAAGCCCAAAAGTCCTCATAGGGCGGGCAAGGTCCGGAGAATGGCCTGAAGAAACGGATGCGTAGTGCGTTGAAACGTCAACGGAGAGGGCGGGATTCGAACCCGCAAGCCCGTGAGGGCGCCGGTGGTCGAGACCGGGGCATTGCCGTTCTGCCACCTCTCCTGAGCTGGAAGCGGACGGGGTGGGATTCGAACCCACGAGGCAGGGTTACTGCCCACACGCTCTCCAGGCGTGCGCCTTAGTCCGCTCGGCCACCCGTCCAAGCCTCCGGGTGTGCCGGAGGGACCATCGAGCGTCGTCCCGAGGACTCCGGGCCGACATCGTAGGCGGAGGGGGTGGGATTCGAACCCACGAGACTCTTTCGAGTCAACGCCTTAGCAGGGCGCCGCCTTAAGCCACTCGGCCACCCCTCCGCAGCGTGCTTCGTGCATCTGATTGGCCCGCCAGGACTCGAACCTGGAATCTTCTGGTCCAGAGCCAGACGTGTTGCCAATTCCACCACGGGCCAACGCCGTCGCGCCCTCCCCGACTCGGAGAAAGCCTCGGCGGACCGGGCGTTTTCTCGTGCGGGACGCGGGCGAAACGGGCCGTCGAGTATACGGAACGGCCTGGGGCCGTTCAAGTTCCGCACCGCGGTCGGATCGGAGGTTCGCCGCGGTCCGGCACGCCCAGATACGCACCGAGCGCTCCGAGCTGACGCGCCGACAGAAGACCGACGCGCTCGACGCGTCCGCGCGTCGAAACGGGGGGGCTCGATGCGGCGTCGTGGAAGACCAGTCGCGCCAGCGCGGCCCCTCGCACCGCCGTCTGCGTGTCGCGTGGGTCGATCGCCGCGAAGCTGACCCCGCGCGCGAATTCGCGTGATGCGAGCTCGGCCGCGTACCGGCGGAGCCCCCGACTCACGGAGAGGAAGACCACCACCCCACCCCGTACCGAGCGGCGCACGATGCCGCGCTCTCGCGTGCCGCCCGCGAGGTCCAGCGGGATCCACTCACGGGCCGCGCGCCCGACGCGGGAGGATGCGCCGGGCGACCGACGGCGGAGCTCTCGGAGGACCTCGCGTCGGACGGCGATCGGCACGCCTGCCGGCGCTTCACCCACCCCGCGGACCGGTCGGACCGACATCGAGAGGCGGGTCTCGATCTCCGCGACCAGCGCCCGTCGGAGCCCCGGTCGGGGCTCGAGCAGGACGAGCTCCGACGGGCCGTCGACCGGACACCGCTCCGCGACCGCCGACGCGACGGCCCGTCGGCTCAATCCGTTGTCGAGCGCGATGCCCAGCGCTCGCTGGACGGCGGTCTCGGCCAGCTCGTCGACGGAGGGACAACCCGCGGCGTCCCCGCGGCTCTCCAGCGTCTCGCCGCGGTTCTCCAGCGTGGACGGGCCTCCCCTACGCCTCGGCGCGACCGCGCGGCCTCCGCGGGAGCTGGCGATGCACCCGCGCCGTCGGAGACGCGCGTAGGCCGCCCCCACCGTGGACCGGCTGACGTCCAGCCGTCGGGCCAGGTCGCGGGTGGCGGGAAGCGGCGCGCCCGGGCGGATATGCCCGTCGCGGATCGCCGCTTCCAGACCCGCCGCGAGCTGGCGGTTCAGCGGGATGAAGTGGTCTCGGCACAGCGGCCCCGCGCCGTCTCGACTGGTCACGCCAGGGTGGCTCCCGTTATCCTGGTTTCGGCCCGCGGGTTGCTGTAACGCCTCAGGGGAGGACGACGGGTGGCGGGCCGTCGATCGGATCTTTCCGGCCACGTATCAAGCGAACCGCAACGGGCGCGTATGCGATTTCTTGTTCTGGGCGCGGGTCTTCAGGGGTCCGCGTGCACATTCGATCTCCTCGGACAGGACGATGTGGACGGCGTCACGGTGGCGGACCGACGTCCCGACCTCCTCGCCGGGTACGTGCCCGAAGACCCGCGGCTCGAGCGGATCGAGGCAGATTTCGGGGACCACCGGGCAATTGCCGAGCTGATGCAACCGTACGACGTCGTGCTCTCCGCGGCTCCCTACTACTTCAACGGCCCGCTGGCGGCCGCGGCGGTCGAGGCCGGCTGCCACTTCGGGGACCTGGGCGGGAACTCCGAGATCGCGCGCCGGCAAATCGAGCTGGACGCCCGGGCCCGTGAGGCCGGTCGCGCCATCATGCCCGAGCTCGGGCTCGCGCCCGGGATGATCAACATCCTGGCCGCCGACGGCATCCGCCGGCTCGATCGAGCCGACTCGGTCCGCATGTACGTGGGCGGACTCCCGCAGCACCCGGTTCCGCCGCTCAACTACCAGGTCGTGTACTCGCTCGAAGGGATGCTCGACTACGTGACGACTCCGTCCGTGGTCCTCCGCGATGGAGCGATCACCGAGGTGGTCGCGCTCTCGGAGCTCGAGTCGATCGAGTTCGCGGACATCGGGACGCTCGAAGCCTTCCACACGGCCGGCGGCGCCTCGCTCCTACCGTGGGAGCACGAGGACCGGATCCCCGAGCTGGCGTACAAGACGCTCCGGTACCCGGGGCACGCCCGCCTGCTGCGCGCGATCCGCGACCTCGGTCTCGTCGACGACGACGCGATCGACGTCAAGGGCCAGAGCGTGGTCCCGCGCGACGCGTTCATCGCGTGTGTGACCCCGAAGCTGAGACGCCCCGGCGAGCCCGATCTCGTCGCGCTTCGGGTGATCGCGGAGGGCGAGCGCGGCGGCGAAGCCACGACGATCACGTACGACGTCGTGGACCGGGCCGACGAAGCGACCGGGGTCTCCGCCATGGAGCGCACGACGGGATACACGCTGTCGATCGCGGGTCTGTTCATGGGACGGGGCGCGGTGGCCGCGGGCGCGGCCCCGGCGTACCGGACGATGCCGTTCGACCCGTACGTCGAAGAGCTCGCGCGCCGCGGGATCCGGGTCGACGTGTCCGAAGAGTGAATCCCAGGTAAACGCGATGCTGCTGGGTGGCGGGGTGAGACGGGCGGCGGGATGGCTCCTGCTCGTGGTGCCGTTCATCCCGCTGCGGTGGATCTTCGACGACCCGCCCGGCACCACCTGGCTTCTTCCACCGAGCGAGTGGATCCTGGGCATCTTCGTGTTCGGCGCGCTCGCCTGGCTCGCGGCACGGTTGGCTCCCGATGTCGTCGAGCGTGCGACCGATCGGGTGGGGGGCTGGGTCGAGGGCCCTTCCGAACGCGCGTTCCGGTTCGGGGCGCTCGGTCTGCTCGCGGTCTTGTTGCTGTGCGCGTCGACGTTCGCCTTCTCGCGCACACCGCTCCTCATCGACTCGATCATCCAGCTGTTCCAGGCCAAGATCTTCGCCGGCGGCGAGGTCTTCGCCGACGCGCCCGCGTTCGAGGGCTTCTTCACGACGCAGCACATGGTGAGCGACGCGGGTCGCTGGTACTCGCAATATCCCCCGGGTCACGCCGCCGCCCTGGCGATCGGCGTGTGGCTCGGAGCGCCGTGGCTCGTTCCGGTCGCGCTCTCGCTCGGCACGGCGGGTCTGATCGCGGCCACGGCGCGACGCCTGTTCGGGAGCGGCGTGGCGCGGGTGGCGCTCGTCCTCCTGCTCTTGGCGTCGTTCTTCTGGTTCATGGGCGCGAGCTTCATGAATCACGTCTCCGCGCTCTTCTTCACGTCGCTCTTCTTCTGGGCCTTCGTCCGGTGGGCCGTGGGCGATGTCCCGGCTCGAGGCGGCGCGGAGATCCCGGATGGCGGCGAGCCCGGCACCGGAGATCGGCCCGCGCACGTCGGGTGGCTGGCGCTCGCGGCCGTGTCGCTGGGGATCGCCTTTCTCTCGCGTCCGCTCACCGCGGTCGCGATCGGCCTCGGCCTCGCGATCCCGGCGCTCCGGGACGCGGGTCGGCGCTGGTGGCTGGCCGCGATCGTCGCGCTGGCGGGCGTCGCCATCCCGGCGAGCCTCTATTTCATCAACAACGCGGCGACGACGGGCGATCCGCTCGTGGCGGGGTACCTGCGGCAATGGGGCTCGGCGCACGAGCTCGGGTTCCACGCGAGCCCTTGGGGCGATGTGCACACCCCCCTCTCGGGTCTACGAAACGAGCTCGTCGATCTCGGTCTGCTCCAGAGCTTCCTGTTCGAGTGGCCGATCCCGGCGCTCTGGCCGCTCGCCATCGTCTTGGTCGCCGGGTGGTCGAGCGGTCGCTGGGAAGGCCGCTTGCTCGGGGCCTTCTTCGCGATCCCGGCCGCCTACTTCTTCTACTGGCACCGCGACGCGTTTCTGGGTCCCCGCTATCTGTACGAAGGACTCCCCTTCCTCATCCCGCTGCTCGCGGTGGCGTTCACCCGACTGCGCGAGCGACTGGCGGGTCGTCGAGTCGCGTGGCTCGGCGGACTCGATGCCGGCGCGTTCGCCGCGGCGCTGATCGGTCTGTGTTTTCTGTACTCGCTGGGCTACGGCATCCCGCAGCGGTTTCGCGTGTACGCCACGGGTCTGGAGAGCGTGAAGAAAGACCTCGTGCACGAGGCGCGCGAGGCCGGGATCGGCGAGGGTTTGGTGTTCGTCAAGGTGAGCTGGGGCAATCGCCTCATCTCGCGCGCGCGAAACCTCGGCGTCTCCGCCTCGGTCGCCGAGCGCGTGTACCGCAACTCGGATCACTGCGAGATGGAGCTGATCGTGGGCGCCGCGGAGCTCGAGGCATGGCCGGCGGCGCGGTTCGAGACGGCCTTGCTCGAGATCGTCCGACCCGACGAGGAGGTCGAGGTCGCCCGCATCAACGATGACCCGACGCTCCAGCTCGTGCCCGGGCGGTCGTTGGCCCCGGCCTGCGTGGGCGAGCTCGTCTACGATCGGGACGGCCGGGAGGCGATGCCGAACCCGCCTTCCTACACGAACTACTCACCGCACCTGGCGGCCAACCGACCGGACCTGGAAGGACAGCTCGTGATCGCCCGCGACCTCCGTGGTCTCAACGAGCGTTTGCGCGCCCTGTACCCGGAGCGACCGGCCTATCTCTACCGAAACGGCGAGTTCGTGAAGCTCGACTAGCCGCCGAGCGGGCCGCGCCCCTGGCCGAGCGCGGCCAAGAACGCCTCGACGCCGCGCGTGTTGAGGACGTGCTCGGCCTCCAGCCACGCTCGCCGCGCCTGCTCGACCCCGTAGTGCGCGAGATCGAGCTCATCGGTCCGGTGCGCGTCGGTCGTTACGAGCACCGGCACCCCCAGCTCTCGCGCGCGCCACAAGTGCGTGTCGCGCAGATCCAGACGGTTGGGGTGCGAGTTCACCTCGACCGCCACGCCGTGCTCGGCACAGGCCCCTAGAATCTCGTCGATCTCGATCTCGATCGGGCCACGGCGATTGATGATCCGGCCCGTCGGGTGACCGAAGATCTTCGCGCTCGGGTGGGCCAGCGCCTTGAGCACCCGGTCGGTCTGCTCGACGCGGGGGAGTCCGAAGAAAGAGTGGACGGACACGATGACGACGTCGAGCTGCTCGAGCATCTCGTCCTCGAGGTCGAGCGTCCCGTCCTTGAGGATGTCGACCTCCATCCCCTTCAGGATGCGGATCCCCGGGTGACGAGCCTGAACCTCGTCGATCTCGATCCACTGCTTGGCCAGCTTCTCGGCGTCGAGACCCTCCACCATGGCCAACGCCTTCGAATGGTCGGTGATGGCCATGTACTCGTAGCCACGAGCCTGGCAGGCTTCGACCATCTCCTCGAGCGTGTTGCGACCGTCGGACCAGGTCGTGTGCATGTGCACGTCGCCCTTGAGGTCCGTCTCCTCGATGAGACGCGGAAGACCGTCGTCGTCGGCCGCGGCGATCTCTCCCCGATCCGTCCGCATCTCCGGTGGGAACCAGGGGAGATCGAGGGCATCGTAGACATCCTCCTCGGTCTCGCCCGCGACCAGCTCTCCCTCAGACGCGACGCCTCGCTCCCCCAGCGCGTCGCCGAGCGACTCGTCCGGGATCTCGAACACTCCGTACTCCGACACGCGGAGGTGTCGGTCGAGCGCGCGCTGCCGGAGCTTGATGTTGTGCTCCTTGGAGCCCGTGAAATAGATGAGCGCGGCGCCCCAGCTCTCGGATGGCACCACGCGCAGGTCGACCTGGAGACCGCTCCGCAGCATGACGGACGTCTTGGTCCCCCCGGCCCCGATGACCCGCTCGACGCCCGAGAACCCTGTCAAACCCTCCGACGCGGCGACCGCGTCGTCGGCCAGGACGAGCAGATCGATGTCGCCCACGGTCTCGCGGCGGCGACGATAGCTGCCCGCGACCTCCAACCGGGTCACGCCGGGCACGGCGCTCATGTGCTCGATCAGGGGCGGCAGCAGCTCGTCGACCTCGCCCAATCGGAAGCGGGCCGTGTTCGTGCGGTAGTTCTGGATCCCCTGGAGGATCCGCTCCTCGGTCTTCTTGCCGAACCCCGAGAGCTCGGCGACCCGCCCCTCGCCGGCAGCCTCCTCCAGGTCTTCGATCGACTCGACGCCGAGCTGGTCCCACAGCTTGCGCGCCTTCTTGGGACCGAGCCCCGGGAGCTTCATGAGGTCGATCAGCCCTTCGGGGATTTCCTCGGCGAGCTCCTCGAGGATCGCGAGCCCTCCGGTGTTCACCAGCTCCTCGATGTTCTCGGCCATCCCCTTCCCGATCGAGGGCAGCTCGGTCAGGTCGGCGCCCTGCTCGACGAGCTTCCGCATCGGGACGGCGTGCGCCTCGATCGTCCGGATCGCGTTCCGGTAGGCCCGCACGCGGAACGGGTTCGCCTCCTGGATCTCGAGCAGGTCGGCGACCTCGCGGAAGACCTGCCCGATCTCGACGTTCTCCATTCGTGCCCCTAGCGAATCTCGATGGCGGCGCCGGCTTCCGGGTCTCCCAACCGCTCGCGCACGAGTCGCAGCGCCTCGGCGTAGAACCTCCGCAGCTCGTCTTCGCGCGTCGCCACGTCGGTCAGCATCACGCTCAGGAAGATGATCGAGCCGGTCTGATCCTCGGCGCCGAAGGACTCGGGCTGGATGATCCCATCCGAGACCACGTCATCTCGCCCCTTCAGCGCGTCCTGCTGCGCGTACGTGGCCGAGAGAAAAGAAAGCAGAGGAAGCTCGAAGTGTCGTACCGCCTCGGTGATCGCGACCATCTCCCACGCGGTTCGACGGAGCGGCATCAACCCGAGCCCCTCGGGGAGCGTCTCGCTCACGTTGACCGAGATGCGCCGGCCGGCCTCGGCCGCCTCCTGCATCTCCTTCAAGGCCGGAAGCACGCGCTCGTGGTACTCGAGACGTCGGCCGAGCGTTCGATCGTTCTCCGCCAGCTCCGCGGCGAGCGCGCGGAGCGTCTCCTCGACCAGCTCGTCGTCGTCCAATCCCTGCACCCATTGGTCGACGCCGAGGGCTACGAGCACGCCGAGGACGATCACGAAGAACTCGAGGGCCAACCGACCCCAGGGGATCGAGCGCTTCACGCCACCTCCACGCCATCCGCGGCGAGCAGCGCGAGGAGACCCGCTTCGTCGAGGATCTCGACCCCGAGCGTCTCGGCCTTTTGAAGCTTGGAGCCCGGGTTCTCGCCCGCCACGAGGTAGCTGGTCTGCTTGCTGACGGAGGAGGTGACCTTCGCGCCGTGTGACTCGAGGAGCTTCTTGGCCGCGGATCGGCTCATCGCCTCCAGTCCACCGGTGAGCACGAAGCGTAACCCGGCGAGGGTGTCGCCCGCGCGCTCGGGCGGGATCGGATCGACGAACGCGCGGAGCTCGTCGACCATCGCGGCTACGCGCGGCCGGGCGAGAAACATCGTGATCTGTTCGGCCATCTTGGGACCGATTCCGTCGACGGTCTGAAGCGTCTCTTCGTCCGCCGAGCGAAAGTCCTCGAACGAGCGAAAGCGCGAGGCGAGCTCGCGGGCGACCGTGACCCCGACCTCGGGGATCCCGATCCCGTAGACGAACCGTGCCAGCTCGGTACGACGCGCGGCCGTGATCGCCGCCACGAGGTTTTGGGCGGACTTCTCGGCGAACCCTTCGAGCTCCATCAACCGCTCCGCGTCGATCTCGAACAGCTTCGGCAGGTGATCGATCACGCGCTCCCGCACGAACAAGCGCGCGGTCTCGTCGCCCAGTCCCTCGATGTCGAGCGCGTGCCGCGAGGCCAAGTGCTGGATCCGGCCGGCGAGCTGCGCGGGGCAGTCGAACAGGTTCGGGCACACCGAAAACGGGCCGCGCTCGATGAGACCCGTGTCGCAGGACGGACAGGTCTCCGGCATCACCCAGGGATCGGCTCGCTCTCGACCGGGCTCGTCGATCCGCTCGAGGACCTGCGGGATCACGTCGCCGGCGCGTTGGATCCGAACGCGGTCGCCCTCTCGGATGTCCTTCCGAGCCACTTCCTCGCGGTTGTGGAGGTTCGCCCGGCTCACGGTCACGCCGCCGAGCTCGACGGGTCGCATGAACGCGATCGGGGTCACGACGCCGGTTCGCCCGACGCTCGGGAAGATCGAGAGCAGCCGCGTGACTTCTTTCCGCGGCGGAAACTTGAATGCGAAGGCCCAGCGCGGGTGGTGCGAGGTCTCGCCCACCTCGTCTCGAGCCGCGATGTCGTCGAGCTTGATCACGACCCCATCGATCTCGAACT
>JAKSCH010000050.1 GCA_022360695.1 Gemmatimonadota bacterium | reverse complement strand
CTCCTCGTTCCGCAGGATTCGAGTGCTGCGTACGGGTCGGGGGCGGAGATCGAGACGTCCCTCGATCGCTGGCTGGCGCTCCGCGCCGGATGCGGCCGGGCTGAATAGACGCCGCGACCATGGAGACCCGGTCGATCGGTCCCCACGGCGGCGCTGCGCGAGGCTGGCGCGAGCGAGGGACGCCTCGATCTCCTTCGAGCGGTCGCATCGACCGGATTCCGACTTCCCCTCCCCCTCCCCGGGCGAGCGGCCCATACGCGATGTGCCCGCAGCTCCCCGGGTGGCCAACGGGCGGAGTCACGTCGGAGATCGGAGACGCCCCGGCCTGTCGACGGGCGGGACGCGCAGGGCCCCCGCGCGTTCCGGCTCGATCAGCCGCCTGGAGGGCGTCGCCAGGAGACTAGAGGTCGATCTCGTACTGCTTGATCTTCCGATAGAGCGTGCGCTCGCCGATCTGGAGCTGCTCGGCCGCCTTCCGTCGGTTGCCGCCCACGTCGCGCAGCGTGGCGACGATGGCTTCGCGCTCGAGCTCGGCCATCGTCATCCCGGGCCGGAAGCGGATCGTCGGCCCGCCGTCGTCGCCGGGATCGGGCGCTCCGTCCGCGCTGGAGCCGTCGTCCGGGGCGGCAGACCCGAGCCCATCGCCGGGCGTGGGCCAGGACGGCCGGTCGCCGGCCGGCTCGATCACCGTCGCGCTTCCATCTTCCACTTCGATCGTGGTCCCGGGCCAGTCGTCGTCGAACGGCTCCGCGGCCGGCGATAGCTGGCGAGCTCGGGTCTTGTACGCCTCGAACTCGCGCTTGAGATCCTCGACGTCGACCTTCAGCGCGATCAGCGTCCGGAACACGAACTCGAGCTGCGGCGCGCCGGCCAGATCGGTCAGTCCGCCGGTCGCCGTTTCGAGCGCCCGCGGTCCGACCGAGGCGAGCTCGGTAGACGACACGATGCTCGTCCCACGACTCGAGCGAATCTCGCTCGGGATGTCCTCCGGGCGGATCACGGAACCGGGCGCGAGCACGACCATCGACTCGACGAGGTTCCGGAGCTCTCGCACGTTTCCGGGCCAGTCGTACCCGAGAAGGATCTCCAACGCCTCGGGCGCCAGACCGCGGAACTCGCGGTCGTGCGCCCTGCTGAACTCGGCTACGAATCTTCGGACGAGCACCGGGATGTCGTCCCGGCGCGCACGCAGCGGCGGGAGCTCGATGTTCAGGACGTTGAGCCGATAGTAGAGATCCCGCCGAAAGTCCCCCACCTCGACCGCCTGACGAAGGTCTCGATTCGTCGCGGCCACGACGCGAACGTTGACCTCGATCTCTCGATCGCCGCCGACGCGCATGAACCTCCGGCTCTCGAGGATCCGGAGGAGACGCGTCTGCGTGGGGAGCGGCATCTCGGCGATCTCGTCGAGCAACAGCGTCCCGCCGTCCGCGAGCTCGAACATCCCGCGTCGGAGCGAGGTGGCCCCCGTGAAGGCCCCTTTCTCGTGGCCGAACAGCTCCGACTCGAGGAGAGATTCGGGAAGCGCGGCGCAGTTGACGGGGATGAAGGGCTTCCCGCGCCGCGGCGAAAGCCGGTGGATGGCCCGCGCGATGAGCTCCTTGCCGGTCCCGCTTTCGCCCGTGAGGAGGACCGTGCTGGCGACCGGCGCGATCATGTTGACGCGCTCGAGGATCTCGCGAACCGGATCGGTTCGACCGACGATGCCGGTCTCGCGCTGAAGCTGGAAACGGTCGAGCTGCGCCTCGAGCACCACCCGAACCTCGTCGGCGTCGAGCGGCAGCGCGAGCACGTCATCGAGGTCGAACGCGTCGGCCAACCTCCGGCGTCCCTCGACATCGTCGTCCGCCGCCACGCCCAGGATCGGAGGGCGCGGGATCTCGGTCTCGAACAAGCCGCGCATGGCGGTCGCGACCGGTTCGTCCGGCGAGCCGGTCAACACGAGCGCCGTCTCCTCGGCTCGGCCGAGCCGACCCTCGATGTCGCGCGCGGACTCGACGAGCTCGACTTCGTGTCCGTCGGCCTGGACCGCCTCGCGCACTCCGATCGCCGTCTCGAGGTTCCGACCGTCGACGAACACCCGCGCCATCAGGACGTCTCCGGTCCGGAGGCCGCGTGCTCGGTGCTTCCGCGCAACAGATCCACCGCGTGGTCGAGCAACGGCGCCAGGACTTCGAGTCCGTCGGCTACGCCGCCCGGACTACCGGGCAGATTCACGATGAGCGTGCTCCCTCGAACCCCCGCCAGTCCGCGAGCGAGCGGCGCGAAGACCGTGCTCGCGGCACCGGCCGTGCGGATCGCCTCCGCGATCCCGGGCGCTTCTCGCTCGATCACGGCTCGTGTCGCCTCCGGGGTCACGTCACGCGGTCCCAGCCCGGTTCCACCGGTCGTCAGCACGCAATCGACGTCGTCCGAATCGGCCCATGCCGCGAGGTGCGAGCCGATCGCGAGCGTTTCATCCGGTACGACGGCCGCGGACGCGAGCTCGTAGTCCTGCTCCCCCAACCACTCGCGGATGGCAGCTCCGGAGAGATCTTCGCGCGCGCCCGCGGCGACGCCATCGGACACGGTGAGGACGGCCACCCGGGGGGATCGCGTCATCGCTTGAGCGAGCCGCCGTCGTAGAAGGGAGGGCGCACCACCTCGCCCGGGATCGCGTCGTCCCGGATGAGGATCTCCACCGAATCGCCGAACGTCGAGGAGGCCGGGAGATATGCCGTGGCGATCCCGTGCCCGAGCGTCGGGCTGACCGTGCCGCTCCGGACTCGGCCGACGACCTCGCCTTCCCACCGAACATCGTATCCGGGTCGAGGGAACCCGCGCTCCAGCAGACGGATGCCTCGCAACCGCTTGGTCAGCCCGTCGGCCTTCTGAGCGGCGAGCGCCTCGCGACCGACGAACTCGCCCTTGTCGAGCTTGACCAACCAGCCGAGACCCGCCTCGAGCGCCGTCGTCTCGTCATCGATGTCGTTCCCGTAGAGCGCGTATCCCATCTCGAGACGGAGCGAGTCCCGCGCCCCGAGACCCGCGGGGACGGCGCCGGCATCCTCCAACGCACGCCACGCCGCGGTCGCTTCGGAGGCGGGCAGATAGAGCTCGAACCCATCCTCGCCGGTGTATCCCGTGCGGCTGATCACCCCCTCTCCGTCGCCGATCCGACCTTCTACAAACGTGTAGTAGCCGATGCTCGCCAGGTCGGTGCCTTCGGTCAGCGGGGCCAGGAGACGCTCCGCGGAGGGGCCTTGAAGGGCGATGAGCCCGATCGCGTCGCTCTCGTCCTCCATGGTCACATCGAACGAGGACGCGATGCCCGACAAGTGATCCCAGTCCTTCTCCATGTTCGCCGCGTTGACGACGAGCCGGATATCCGCTTCGCCCAGGCGATACACCAGGAGATCGTCGACCACCCCACCCGATTCGTGACACATGGCGCTGTACTGCGCGTCGCCGACCGCGAGCTGTCCCGGATCGTTCGTGGTCGCGTAGGAGACGAAGGACAACGCATCGGCTCCCCGGATCCGGAACTCCCCCATGTGCGACACGTCGAACAACCCTGCGGTCTCGCGGACCGCCTGGTGCTCGGCGCGGATGCCGCTCGGGTATTGAACCGGCATCGCGTAGCCGGCGAAGGGCACGAGCTTCCCGTTGAGACGGACGTGCTCGTCGAACAACGCCGTCTTCTTCAGTTCCTCTGCGCTCACCTCGATCCCTTTCGGTCTCCGGACCTAGCCGCCCATCAGCATGGCGAGGATCGCCTTTTGCGCGTGGAGTCGATTCTCGGCTTCATCCCACACGCGAGACGCCGGGCCATCGATGACCTCCGCGGCGACCTCCTCGCCGCGGTGCGCCGGGAGGCAATGGAGGAAGATCGCATCTTCGGTCGCGTTCGACATGATCTCCGCGTCGACGTGGTAGCCGTCGAACGCCCGCGCCCGCTCGGCCGCCTCTTCCTCCTGCCCCATCGAGGCCCACACGTCGGTCGTGACGACCCGGGCCCCGACCGCGGCCTCCGCCGGATCGCGCACGAGCTCGACGGACGTCGCGTCCCGCGCCGCCTCGAGCGTCGCCGCATCCGGCTCGTAGCCCTCCGGGCACGCGAGACGTAGCGAAAACCCGAGACGCGCGGCCGCGTTGAGCCAGGAGTTCGCCATGTTGTTCCCGTCGCCGATCCAGGCCACGGTGACTCCCGACAGATCGGGGCCGAACTCCTCCCGAATCGTCTGCACGTCGGCCATGATCTGACAGGGGTGCAAGAGATCCGTCAGACCGTTGATGACCGGGATCGTCCCGTGCTCGGCCAGCGCGACGACGTCTTCCTGGTCGAACGTGCGGATCATGATCCCGTGTACGTAGCGCGACAGCACTCGAGCGGTATCGGCGATGGGCTCCCCCCGACCGAGCTGGATGTCGCGAGCCGATAAAAACAGCGCCTGCCCGCCCAATTGGTGCGCACCGACCTCGAACGAGACGCGGGTTCGCGTCGAGCTCTTCGTGAAGAGCATCGCCAACGTCTTCCCGGCCAGCGGCCGCCCGGCGCTCGCCGGATCCGCCTTGAGGCGATCGGCCAGATCGAGCGCCTGCGTGAGTCGCTCCGTCGACCAGTCGGCGATCGAGAGGAAGTGTCCCGCTGCATCCATGCCTACTCCTGGTGGTGGGAGGTTCGAGGTCGAGCTCATCGACGGTCGGTCGAAGCTACAAGATGTATCGCCTCAAATCCTCGTCGTCGGCGATCTTGGCGAGCCGCTCCGCCACGAACGTCTCGTCGATCGTGATCGTGTCGCCGGCGCGTGCCTCCGGCAGATCGAACAGGATCTTCTCGAGCAAGGTGCTGAGCACGGTATGGAGACGTCGCGCGCCGATGTTCTCCGTGCGTTCGTTGACGTGACTCGCGATCCTGGCGATCTCGCGAATGGCCACGTCGGTGAACTCGAGCGTCACGTCTTCGGTGGCGACGAGCGCCTGGTACTGACTGAGCAGGGCGTATCGGGGCTCCATCAAGATCCGGGCGAACGACTCGGCGTCCAGGCTCTCGAGCTCGACCCGGATCGGGAACCGACCCTGCAGCTCGGGGATGAGGTCCGACGGCTTGGCGACGTGAAACGCTCCCGCGGCGATGAAGAGGATGTGGTCGGTCCGAACCATCCCGTGACGGGTTTGCACCGTGGATCCCTCCACGATCGGCAGCAGGTCTCGCTGGACGCCTTCGCGTGACACGTCCGGCCCGCCGGTACCGCGGCTGCTCGCCACCTTGTCGATCTCGTCCAGAAAGACGATCCCCATGTTCTCCGCTCGACGGATCGCCCTTTCCACGACCTCGTCCATGTCGACGAGCGCATCGAGCTCCTCGGACACGAGGATCCGTTTCGCCTCACCCACCGAGACGCGCCGGCGCCGGGTCTTTTTAGGCAGCATGCCGCCCAAGATCTCGCTCATGTTGAAGTCGAGCCCTTCCATACCGCCGCCGACGTCGAGCATCGGCACCGAGCTCTCGGTGACCTCGATCTCCACCTCGCGTTCATCCAGCCGCCCGTCGCGGAGGAGTCCGCGCAGCTTCTCGCGCGTGCGCTGGACGCGATCGGTCGATGGCTCCGCCTCTTCGGCCGTCGCCTGACCCGAGAGCGAAACGACGAACTGTCGCTGGCCCGCGTCGTCTTCCGTCTCGGGACGCGGCTCCTCGGCGAGCGGCGGCAGGAGGATGTCGAGCAGACGCTCCTCGACGCGACGCTCGGCCTGGTCTCGGTGCTCCGCTTCTTTCTCCTCGCGCACCATGTTGATCGCGATCTCGAGGAGATCTCGCACCATCGATTCCACGTCGCGACCGACGTAGCCGACCTCGGTGAACTTCGAGGCCTCGACCTTTATGAAGGGGGCCCCCGCGAGCTTGGACAGCCGACGGGCGATCTCCGTCTTCCCGACGCCCGTCGGTCCGATCAGGATGATGTTGTTGGGGAGGATCTCTTCGCGCATCCCTTCGGTGACGTTCTGTCGCCGCCAGCGATTCCGAAGCGCGATCGCGACCGCTTTCTTCGCGTCGTCCTGCCCGATGATGTACTGATCCAGCTCCGCGACGATCTGACGCGGCGTGAGTCCCGCGCCTTCATCATCGGATGAAGGACCGTGCAAAGTCGGGATCGACAGCTCGACCGCCTCCCGACGTTCGATACCACTCATGACGTCCCTACTCCGTCAGTTCGAGCAGCGTGAGCTCGGAATTCGTGTATACGCAGATCTCCGCCGCGATCTCCAGACCCCGCCGGGCCACCTCGGCCGCGGTGAGCTCCGTGTGTCGTGACAGGGCGCGGGCCGCCGCCAGCGCGTACGATCCGCCCGAGCCGAGCGCGAGGATCCCGTCGTCCGGCTCGATCACTTCGCCCGTGCCGGCGATCAGCAGGCTCGCCTCTCGGTCCGCCACCGCGAGCAGCGCCTCGAGCCTTCGAAGATAGCGATCGCTTCGCCATTCCTTGGCGAGCTCGACGGCCGCGCGTGTCAGGTTCTTGGGGTGTCGTTCGAGCTGCGATTCGAATTTCTCGAACAGCGTGAGCGCGTCGGCGACGCCACCCGCGAACCCCGCCAGGATCTTCCCATCGCGCATCGTGCGAAGCTTGCTCGCCCGCGCCTTGACCACGGTGTCGCCCATCGTCACCTGTCCATCACCCGCCATGGCCACGTCCTCACCCTTCCGTACGCAAAGGATCGTCGTGGCGCGGATCCGTTCCATCATCCCCCTCCTCGCGGGTGAGCCTGGGAGTGCACCCGCTTGAGCCGTTCGACGGACGTGTGCGTGTAGATCCGGGTCGTGCTCAAGCTCGCATGCCCGAGCATCTCCTTGACCGACACGAGGTCCGCCCCCCGATCGAGCAGATGGGTCGCGAACGTATGCCTCAGCGAGTGGACCGTCAGCCGTTCACCGTCGGCGACGCCGGCGAGCGCGGCGGTCACGTCGCGCTGGATCTGCCGTCGCGATAGACGAGTTCCACGCATGGAGACGAACAAGGCCCGCGTCTCGACGGACGGGCGAGCCTCGAGATATGTCTCGATCGCGCCGGCCGCGCGGCCACCGAGCGGTACGATCCGCTCCTTCGCGCCCTTGCCGACCACCCGCACCTGTCGGTCGTGTAGATCGGCATCCGCCACGTCGAGCCCGTGGATCTCGCCCAACCGAAGGCCGCACGAGTACAGGAGCTCGAGCAGCGCCCAACGACGGAGGACGAGCGGATCCTCGGAGGCCGCCGCCTCGTCTCCGATCCGGTCGAACAGCTCGCGTGCCTTTTCCTCCCCCAGGAAGCCCGGGAGCGATCGCTCCCGCTTCGGCGAGCGGACGAGCCGCGCCGGGTTCGAGGTCAGGCGGTCCGTTCTATGGAGAAACGCGTACAACGCGCGGACGGCCGCGAGCTTCCGTTGGATTGTCGCGCGCCCGAGACCGCGGCTCTCGAGCTGTCCGAGAAACCCGCGGATCGCGAGCCGATCGACGCGCGCCCAGATCGGGTCCCGACCCCCGTCAACCGCTTCGGTGCTGGCGAGAAACGCGGCGAGCTGCTCGAGGTCGCGGCGGTACGCCGCGACGGTGTTGGGGGAGAGACGGCGCTCGCGCTCTGCGTACCGAAGGAAGTCCTCCAGCCACTCGACTTCGGCTCGCCCCCGCGAGCCCGCGGGTGCGACGTGTCGCGTCATTTCTTCGACGTCTTCTCGGCCCCGCTCGACTTCTTCGCGCTGGGTTTCTCGGCGGTCGACGTCGCGCGCGTAGTCTTGGACGCGGCTTTCTTCGGGGTCTTCTTGGCGGTGGTCTTCTTGGCCGTCTTCTTTTTCGTCGTCGTCCTCTTCTTGCCCTTCTTCGCGGCGTCCCGCTCGATTCGCTTCTGCAAAAGCTCGAGCGCGATCGGAACCGTGACGTCTTCGGGCTCGATCCCCTTCGGGAGCGACGCGTTCACTTTCCCGTGTTTGACGTAGGGTCCGTAGCGGCCGTTGTAGAGCCCGATCGGCTGATCGTCGTCCGGGTGCTTCCCCACCTCTCGTACGGGCTTCGCGGCCGCTCGTCGACCGCGGCGCTTCGGCATCGCGAGCAGCTCGAGCGCTCGGTCGATGGTCACGGTGAGGGGATCGTCCGTCTCGGTGAGCGAGCGGTAGTCCCCTTCGTGGACGACGTAGGGTCCGTAGCGTCCGATGCCGACCTTGACCGGTTTGCCGTCCGCCGGGTGCGTCCCGAGCTCCGCCGGCATCGCGAGCAGCTTGAGCGCGATCTCCAGCGTCATGTCGTCGTACGGCACCTTCTCGGGGATCGAGGCCCGCTTGGGCTTGTCACCGCCCTCGACCATCTCGCCCCGCTGTACGTAGGGGCCGAAGCGACCCGTCATCAAATAGATCGGCTCACCGGTCTCGGGGTCGACCCCCAGCTGATCGGGCCCCTCGGCGCGGCGCTCCAGGATCTCGATCGCCGCAGCCTCGGCCAAGTCCGCCGGGGGGACGCCCTCGGGGAGCGGCGCCGTCATCCGGTTCTCATCGCGGATCAGCTCCAGGAACGGGCCGTAGCGTCCGATCCGAATCCTCGGGCTCAGGTCACGAAGCGTGACCGTCGACGCCTCGCGCGGGTCGATCGCGCCCTCGCGGTCCAGGACGCGTGCCTCAAACCCGTCGTCACCGCTGTAGAAGTCGCCCAGATAGGTGCGCCAGTCCTGGCGACCGCGCGCGATCTCGTCGAGCGATCCCTCCATGTCCGCCGTGAAGCCGGTATCGACCAGATCCGGGAAGTGCTGCTCGAGAAGGGCCGTGACGGCGAAGGCGACGAACGTGGGAATGAGCTGCTTGTTCTTCCGTTCGGCGTACTCGCGGTCGAGGATCGTCGAGATGATCGAGGCGTAGGTCGACGGGCGACCGATGCCATCCGCCTCCAGCTCCTTGACCAGCGTCGCATCCGTGAAGCGCGCCGGTGGCTTGGTCTCGTGGTGAAGCGCCTCGAGCTCCTTGCAGTCGAGCTCCTGACCTTCCTCGAGCGCAGGGAGGACGACCTCTTGATCCTCGAGCGCCGCGGTCGGGTCGTCGGACCCCTCGACGTAGGCCCGGAAGAAGCCGGCGAACTCGATCACCTTCCCCGTGGCGCGGAACAGCGCTGCGCCGGCCTCGATCAGGGCCGTCAGGTGCCGTTGACGGACATCGGCCATCTGGGTCGCGATCGTACGTTTCCAGATGAGGTCGTACAGCGCGGCACGCTTGCTGGAGAGCCCGAGCTCCTTCGCGGTGGGCATCTCGGTCCCGGCCGGTCGGATCGCCTCGTGGGCCTCCTGTGCGCTCTTCGACTTGGTCTGGAACCGGCGGGGCTCCGGGCTCAGGTATTCGGCCCCGTATCGGGCATCCACGCGCGTCCGGATCGCGGAGATCGCGTCCTCCGAAAGCTGCACCGAGTCCGTGCGCATATAGGTGATGAGTCCATCCTCGTACAGCCCCTGCGCGATCCGCATGGTCTCGCGGGCTCCGAGGTTCAGCTTGCGGTTGGCCTCTTGCTGGAGCGTGGCGGTCGTGAACGGGGCGTACGGGCTCCGTTTCGACTTCTTCTCCTCGAGCGAACGGACGCGGAACGTCTCGTCGACGAGCGCATCGCGGAGCTCGTTGGCGGCGTCCTCGTCGAGCAGCGCGACCTGCCGCCCCTTCTTGAGCTCGCCGGTCCGCTCGTCGAAATCGCGACCGGTCGCCACCGGGACGTCGTCGAGCGCCGTGAGATCCGCCCTGAACTCTCGGCCTTCCGCGACGAGCTGGGCCCGCAGATCCCAGAACGAGGCGCTGTGGAACGCGCGACGCTCCCGTTCTCGCTCGACGAGGAGCCGCACCGCTACCGATTGCACGCGTCCGGCGGACAAGCCGGGGCTGATCTTCTTCCAGAGAAGCGGCGAGAGCTTGTAGCCTACGAGACGATCCAGGATACGACGCGCTTGCTGCGCCTCGATGCGATTCCGGTCGAGCTCTCCGGGCGTCTCGAGCGCGGCGAGAACCGCGGTCTTGGTGATCTCGTTGAACGTGATCCGCCGAAATCGTTCCGCGGCGCCCTTCTTGGACGCACCCAAGACTTCGGCGATGTGGTAGGCGATCGCCTCCCCTTCTCGATCGGGGTCGGTGGCGAGCAGCACGGATTCCGCTTCCTTGGCGGCGGTGCGCAGCTTCTTGAGCACGGGCCCCTTGCCGTCGATGGTCACGTACTCGGGCTCGAACCCGCTCTCCACGTCCACGCCCAATCCGCTCTTGGGCAGATCGCGGACGTGACCCACCGATGCCTCGACTCGGTAGCCGGATCCCAGATACCCCTCCAATGTCCGCGCCTTCGCCGGCGACTCGACGATCACCAAATCCATCTAGCTCTTCTCGATCTCCCGCTCAGGAGTGATGGTCTTGCCCGCGCCTTCCCCGAAGGGTGTTGAAGAAGTACGGCGGGTCGCGCGCATGGGTCTCGCGTGGTTCAGGCAAGGAGAGACGACGAGTCGTAGCAGCGCTACGGCGAGGAGGAACGACGACGGATCAATCCGCGACACCCATGCGCCGTTCACCTCGTTGCCCGGGCATCCGTGCCGCCCGGTTCCGGCGGCACGGCCCCGTCTCCGTCGTTCGACCGGCTCGACGTAGCTTTGGCTATGCCTGCGCCGTTCTGCCTCGGATCCGGGGCCGTGGCGCTCGGAACGCGACCCGCCGTACTTCTTCAACACCCTTCTAACCTCCGGACGACTTCCTCCGCAACCTCAACCGGCGACCGACCGTCCGTCTCGACCGACAGCTCCGCCTCGGCGTACGCCGGCTTTCGGGCCCGGTAGAGCGCCGTAAGCGCCGCCTCGGGGTCCGGAGCGTCGAGGAGCGGTCGGCCGCTCCCGACGCCGTCGCCCAGCCGATGGATCGCGACCTCCGGGCTGACGCGCAACCAAACTCGTACGCGGCCCTCCCCGACACGTTCCACGTCCGACCGGGCCATCCAGCCTCCGCCCGTCGCCACGACCACGCCGGCCAGGGTGGCGATCTCGCTCGTCGCCGCGGCCTCCAGCCGGCGGAACCGCGGCTCTCCGCCCGTACGGAAGATCTGAGGGATCGTTTCGCCGGTCTTCCGCTGGATCTGGGCATCGAGGTCGACGAAGTCGAACCCGATCCGATCGGCCACCAGCGGACCGGTCGTCGACTTCCCGGAGCCCGACAAGCCGACCAGCCACACGCTACGAACGGCCTCGATCACCCCTCGGGCGACTCCGTCTCCGGGGGCGCGAGACGAGCGAGGTAGGCGTCGAAGTTCGCGCGCATCTCTTCGAGGGAATCCCCGCCGAACTTCTCGATCCAGGCATCCGCCAACACGAGCGCGAGCATCGCCTCGCCCACGATCGCCGCCGCCGGGACCGCGCAGACGTCGCTCCGCTCGCGGATCGCCTTCGCCGGCTCCCCCGTCCGCGTGTCGACGCTGTCGAGCGGCCGACGGAGCGAGCTCAGCGGCTTCATGGCCACGCGCGCCACGACCGGCTCCCCCGTCGTGATGCCGCCCTCCAGGCCACCCGCGTTGTTGCGACGACGTCGGTAGCCGCCGGTCCGCGCGCGGCTCGGATCGCGCTCGATCTCATCGTGCACACCCGAGCCCAGCGTAGCTGCCGCCTCGAATCCCATGCCGATCTCGACGCCCTTCATCGCATGGATGGACATGAGCGCCCCGGCGATCCGCCCTCCCAGTCGCGAGTCACCGCTCACGTGGCTGCCCAGCCCGACCGGAAGGCCACGCGCTACGACCTCGAACACCCCCCCGAGCGAGTCGCCCGCGCGCCGAGCCTCGTCGATGGCCTCGACCATTCGGTCGGCCGCGCTTTCGTCGAGACACCGAACCGGAGAGGCATCGGCCGTCGACTCGATGTCGTCAGGGAGCCGGCGCGGTGGATCCGCCGCGACGGGCCCGATCCGCACGACGTGACTCTCCACGCGGACGCCGAACTCCTCCAGGAGACGTTTCGCGATCGCCCCCGCGGCGACCCGTGCGGCGGTCTCACGCGCGCTCGCGCGCTCGAGGATGTCGCGCGCGTCGTCGCGCCCGTACTTGATCATCCCGACCAGGTCCGCGTGCCCCGGTCTCGGCAGGTGGACGCGGCGGAGCAGCTCCTCGTCCTCCGTCCGGGGCGCCTCGACCGCCATCGCCTCGGTCCAATTCCGGAAATCGCGGTTCGGGATGCGGATCGCGATGGGACCGCCGATCGTCTGGCCGAGACGGACCCCGGCGAAGATCTCGCCCACGTCGTCCTCGATCATCATCCGGCCACCCCGGCCGTGCCCGCCCTGCCGTCGGACGAGCTCGCGAGCCACGTCATCCGGGCCGAGGGGGAGACCGGCCGGCATCCCGGCGAGGATCGACACGATCGCGGGTCCGTGCGACTCGCCCGCGGTTGTCAGCTGTATACGCCTCAAGGATTGGTATCCGATCTCGTGACTCGATTCGGCGGTCGCGGCTCGGACGTCGCGTCCGGACAAAAAAAAGGCCCGGCGCTCGGCCGGGCCTCGAAACTGAGGGCGCTCGCCCTACGGAACAAGCCGAGCGCCGGGTCCGGTCGACCCGGCGCTCCGCGTCCGCTACGGCAGCTCGCGCGGCATGATCACGTGCGGCGTAACGAGGATGATCAGATCCTGCTTGACCTCGTTCTCCTTCGTGGTCCGGAACAGGTTTCCGAGCAGCGGGATGTTCATGAGACCGGGCACCCCACTCTCGCTACGGCTCACCTCGCTCAAGGTCAGCCCGCCGATCACCGCCGTCTCTCCGTCGTCGAGCAGCAGCGTCGTCTCGCCGATCTGCTTCTCGAACACGAACCCGACGTCCGAGAGACCGACCTGGAGACCCGACCGCTCCGCCGAGAGCGCGAGGAGGATCTGGTTGTTGTTCGTGACGTGCGGCTGAACCTCGAGGATGATACCGGTATCCTCGAACTGCACGTTGATCGTCGCCTCCTCGCTCTGCGCCCCGCGCTCCAGCACGCGGATCGGCGTCCGCTCACCGACCTGGATACGGGCCTTCGCGTTGTCGACCACCTGGATCGACGGGGCCGCCTGGACGTCGGACAGCTGGTGCGACTCGAGCGCCTCGATGAACGAGAACAGCGAGAACTCACCGAACGTCACGGCGGTCAATATCGACAGCGCCGGCGACGTGACTCGATCGTTCGCGTTCGCGAGCGCCGCGATCGCGTCACCGCCCAGGTTCACGAGCGTCTCGTTCGTGCGCTTGAAGAACGCCTGGTCGGGCACGCCGTCGCCGTCCGTGTCGACGAGCTGCGGCGGCTCGTTGGGGTCGGGTACCGAGATCTCGGGGTTGATCCCCTGCTCGACGAACCCGCCCTCGCGTTCCTTGAGGTCGTAGACGATGCCCATCTCCTGGACGTCGGTGCGGTCCACGAAGACGATCTTGGCCTCGATCGCTACCTGCGGCATCCGCTTGTCGAGCGAAGTGACGAGCGTGTCCATCCGCGCCACCACCGAGGGCGCGTCGGTGACGATGATCGAGTTCGTCCCGGAGTAGGCGACTACCTGGCCGCGCTCCGGCGTGACGAGCTTTTCGAGCGCCAGCGCCACCGAGTCGGCGCTGGCGTAGTTGATCCGCATGACGCGGGTCTCGGTGAGGAGCTCGTCGCGCGTCTTCAGGTTCTCCAGAAGATCCACGACGATGATCCCGCTCTCCGAAGTCTGCCAGCCGAGGTTCTGCGCCGACAGGATCGCGCTCAGCGCCACGTCCCAAGGCTGGTTCTTGATGTCGATGCCTCGGACCATGACCGACGCGGCGTCGCCGTTCGGGACGATCGACACGCCCGCGAACTCGGAGAATCCGGCCAGCACGTCGAGCATGCTCGCGCTGTCGTAGGCGACGGAGATGCGAGGCTGGGCCTGCTGCACGGCGGCCAGAGCCGCGGCAGCGTCCGGCGCCGGGTTCGCGGCCGGCATGTCGCGACCCGTCGGGCTCGCTCCCGTCAGGTCGATGGCCGCGGCCGCTCCGGGCTGCGTCGACCAGCGCGAGAACGACTCGCCCGGGTTCTCGAACGTGACCCGGACCTTGCCCTGGGCTTTCTCGACGGCGTACTCGAGCTCCCGCGTCAGATCGAAGACCAGCCGCACGACATCGGGTCGGAACTGGCTCGTGCGCATCCGGATCACGCCGCCGCGCCCGATCGCTTCGTAGCTATGTCGCTCCAGATCGTGGGTCGCGCCCTCGACGTCGAGGATCAGGCGGGGCGGGTCCGCGAGCATGAAGTGGTGCGGGGTGATGTCACCACCGACCACGACGGTGATCTCGGTCTCTGCACCAGCCGGCGCGATCTGAACTTCCCTGAGGTCGGAGGGCGCTCCTCCGAACCACGCCGCCAGCGCAAAGGCGAGGATGGATCGAGCGATCATCCCTCAATCTCCTTGTTTTTCTTGACCGTCAAAGTCTCACGTCGGCTGATGCCGAAGCTCGTGATCACGAAGTCCACCTCGTCCGATCGGATCGCCGCGACTCGGATCTCTCCGAGCGCGTCGCCCTCTCGTGAGCGATACCGGCGTCCCGTCTTGTCGTCGATCAGCGTCGCGACGCTGCCGATCGTCGGGTTGTACAACACGCCGGTCAGCGTCAGGTCCTCGAAGCGAGGCCCGAGCTGTTCGCCTGCGTTGAGCGGGCGGAACGGGTCGCGGCGGCCGAACGACGGGTACGTGAACACCTCCCGCTCGTACACCGTCGACACCGGGGTCTGCGCCTCGGCTCGTGCCGCCGTCGTGACGAACGCGGCCGCTACGGCGAGCCCGCACGCGGCCAGCGGCAGGCCTCGCTGGCCCCTTCCACACGTCCTCTTCATCATCCGCCCTCCGTAGGCGTCGCGCCCCCGTCGGGCGGGAGAACGAACGTCTCGAGTCTGAAGCGGGCCAGCACCATCTGTCGCCCGGAGTTCGTGATTCCCGCGGGTCGAATCTCCGACACGTCGGGGCGAACGATCCGGGTGAAGCTCGCGACGCGCGTCAGGAACTGGCCTACGTCGTGGTACTCGCCCTCGAGCTGCATGTCCCAGTTCTGTCGTAGGAAATACGCGGCCGAATCCGGCATGGGCTCGCTCGGTGCGACGTTGATGAGATCGAGGCCCAGCGATTGTGTCTCGGAGGCGATCGCCTCGTAGATCGCGGGGACCTCGCCCTCGGCGGGTACGAGTCTCTGGAGCATGGCGAACTGCCGCTCCCCGAGCTCGAGCTCTTCGCGCACCGTATCGAGGTTCTGCGTGCGAGCCTCGGCGAGCGTGTTGGCCTGCTCGATCTGCTCGATCCGTTGCTCGAGCTCCGCGAGCTCCTCGCTCTTCGGGCTCCACGCGTACAGGTAGAAGACCGCGCCCAGCGCCAAGAGGAGAATGACGCCGAGCATCTTGTATTGGTCGCTCGGATCCTGCGGCAACAGCGCCATCATCCGCCTCCCGTGTTCGCGATGATCGGCTCGGTCCGCATTGCACCTCCTTCGGGCTCGGCGAACCGCGCCGTCAGCGTGAAGCTCTGCGCCGCGATCGTATTGTCGCCGTCCGCTTCGAGCCCCTGACGCTGCGAGCCCAGGATGCGAACGTCCGTGATGTAGTCGGACGCTTCGAGGTTCCGTACGAACTCCGTAATCGCCAACGGATTCGCGGCGATGCCCTGGATCTGCACGCCGACGTCGGGCAGCGGCGCCGTCTGACGGAGCGAGCTGAGCCACGCCATTCGCGGCACCGCGCGACTGATCTCGTCCATCATGTGCGGCCAGACGAACCGGTTGCGATCCAGCTGCTCGACGAGGGCCACGCGGTCTCGGATCTCGGTGCGACGGGCCGTGAGGCTATCGCTGACCTGCCGAAGCTCGGCGAGCCGGGCCGAATCCGCGGTCGCCGAATCGAGTCGCGTCTGGAGGCTCGCGGCACTCG
The DNA here is from genome assembly GCA_022360695.1 of Gemmatimonadota bacterium. Classification (GTDB taxonomy): domain Bacteria; phylum Gemmatimonadota; class Gemmatimonadetes; order Palauibacterales; family Palauibacteraceae; genus Palauibacter. Next base: position 21,634 of record JAKSCH010000050.1, on the reverse strand, counting down.
AGCGCTGCGACCACCAGAGAAAGCCCGCGGCGAGCGGAACGACGAGTCCCGCGAGGAGCAACGCCGTGCTCCACGGGTTCCCACCCTTCCCCGCCAGGCCGAGGCCCCCGCCGAGCGATGGTCCGGCACCCTTCTTCTTGGCGCGTTTCCCACCACCACGGGACCCTTGTGAATCCGGTAGTAGATTGACTTCGATCATCCGCTTACTCGTCCCCCGATCCTCGTCCGCCCGTTTACGGTGACCGACCTAGGCAGCCTTCCGGAGCCCCAACCCGACCGAGAGCATCAGCATCGGCGCCATCTCCTGCAGCTCCAGGAAGTCGATCGCGTCCGCCTTCACCTGGACTCGCTCGAATGCGCTCGCGATGTGCGTCTCGACACCGAGACGCTCGGCGAGGATCTCCGACAGCCCCGCAATCCCGACGCCACCTCCACACAGGTACAAACGCGCGACGCCGAGCCCGATCTCATCGGTCTCGAGAAACGCGGCCGCTCGCTCCACGCCACGCGCCACTTCCTGCGCACGCTCCGCGAGGAACTCTCGAAGGCTGGCGTCGCCGCTTTCGCCGCGGAGCGCGGCTTGTGCCTGCTCCGCCGTCAGCGAGCGCTCGCGCTGCAGATCGAGGATGAGCCCCCGTGTCCCGAAGCTGAGGTCGCGAGTGAGCACCGGGACCCCGTCGTCGAGCACGTTCACCGTGGTGGTGTCGTTCCCGATGCTGACCAGTGCCGTGACGCCCTCCATGGCACTCGGGTAGTTCACCTCGAGGGCGTTGTGAAGCGCGAAGGCTTCGACGTCCACCGCGGTCGGATTGAGACCCGCCTGCTGGAGGAGCGAGATGCGCGTCTCGATGAGCTCCCGTTTCGCGGCGACGAGTAAGACGGTCATCTGGAGGCCATCGCCGTCCGGGTCGGTGATCTCGAAGTCGAGCTGGACGTTGTCCATGTCGAACGGCACGTGCTGCTCGGCCTCCCACGGGATCACCTCGCGGGCTTCCTCCTCGTCCATGCGATCCATCTTGATGAGCTTGATGATCACATCGCGCCCGCCGACACCGATCACGACGTCGCGCTGGTCGATCTTCTCGCGCTCGAACATGGACGAGATGGCATCGGCGACGAGACCGGGATCGACGATATCGCCGTCCACGATCGCGTCCCCCTCGAGGGGGCTTACGGCGACCTTGGCCAGTTGCGGAATGTCTTTGCTGTGATCGATGACGGCCGCTTTGATGAAGCCGCTGCCGACATCCAGCCCAACCGTCGTCTTCCTCCGCCCAAACCCAAATCGCAGCATCAGTTTCGTCCGTTAATTGGTTGCCACGGACGAGATATGGCGGGACGGCTGAAGGTAGGAACGCGGCATCGTGGTGTCAAACCCACACTTGGCCGGTTTTTCGCTACCTGGCGCGCTTTCCCGCGGATCACCCCGCCCCCGTACGACCCCTTCATCCTCATCACCGATCCGCTAGTTCCGGAGGGGCACTTCGTGTACCACAGATCGTCCCGGGACCCCTGAAACACGACCCAGGGCGGTCGCCGTCAAGCGTACGTCGCGTACGTCTCGAAGGTTGGGCGGCCGCACGTCGGTCGCCGTCGTACCGTTCGCCATGACGTACTCGAACCGTGCGTCCGGCGCCAAGAACGTGGCAAACTCCTGCGTGTTGCGACGAACCGTGAGATTCCCCGAACCGTCCGCTGCGTCGCGGAGCTCGTACGTCAGCGTTCCATACATCCGCACGACGGAACCGCGACCCGGGGGCGTCGCGAAGCCCGTCGACCACCCGCTCGTGCGCTGAAACGCGGAGTTGGGGGCGATCATCGGGGCGTCGGCGCCGTTCCCGCGACAATTCGCCGCGGCCTCCCGCGATGGGCTCATCGTGGGGGTGAAACCGTCGGCGTAGATGAACGACGCTTCATACGGCTCCGAGATGGCGGTGCCCCGGAAGCCTCGTGGCAGGTTCGCCGCCTCGACGGCGTCGTAGATGTAGAGATCGATCTCACCGGATGGGAGCGCCTCGCAAACGATGGCGCGAGAGAGATCGGACCGAACGACGATTCGGTCCGACTCGGCTCGTACGATGTCACCGGGGCCCGCCGCCCGAACCTCCGGGACCAGCCCGTCCGCGAGAGCGCGCGTCGTCTCCTCGATCAGAGCGAGGGCGTCCTGCTCCGCTTGCAGACGGTTCTGCCCCGAGATCGTGGCCATGAGCACACCGCTCAGGACGCTCGCGATCGCGACGGCGATGAGGACCTCCACCACGGTGAACCCGTCCCGCTCGAAGGTCGTCATGGAGCCACCGGGAGCGGACGCGGATCGTGGATCCGGGTCCGATAGGTCGCCGTCGCACCGGAAGCGGACGTCACCTCGACGAGGATGTCCGCGAGGCGAGGCGTGATCGGCGTGACGGTTCGCGTCGCCCTGTAGGACCGAGCGGAGAGTCGGACGTCGGTCCGACCGTCGTCGACCGACGCGAACGGGCCTCGGAGCGCGGTCTCGAGCGACGCGCGCGCGACGAGGGCTCGGTCGGTGTCGACTCGACCGCGATCGGTCTCGCCCATGATGACCGACGCGCCCCCGGCGAGCGCGAGTACGCCCGTCGTCGTCAGCGCGATGGCGATCAGCGCCTCGACCAGACCCACACCGGTCTGTCCGAGTCGACCTGTCGACGTCGTGATCGCGTTTCGAGCCATCGTGACCTCTCGAGAAACCGCCCGCAGCCTCCGGCCTTTGGGCAAGATCGGAGCCCGATCCTAAGCCCTTGCCGCCCTTGGCTTTCGCCGGGTTTGCCGGCCCCTCGACACGAAAAACTTTTCAGCCGTGCGCAGAGGCTTCCCGGCCGTCTATTCAGGGGCCTGGAGCGGAGATACCGCGTAGCAACGCGCCACCCCGGCGCGATGTCCGCCGAATTCCCGAGCGTCCGGAGGCGCGATCGTGTATCGGACGCCTGGATCAAAGGCGAAACCGAATTGTTCGCACCCTGCCCAGGAAGTTGCTGATTACCCGCATTCCGCGACTTCCGCGGTATATGAAAAGACTCCCCGCCGAGCCCTGTCCCCGCCCGTTGAACCGCAGGACCCTCGGTCTCAGGCGGATCGAGTCCGCCAGTCCACCCGGACCGGCCAGCTGGATGCGACCGATCGGTCCGGAACCCGGGGCCGACAGCTCGAGCCAACCGTCGTCCGCTCTCACGTCGATCCGACGGTGCTCCGAGAGCGCGACCGACCGCGCGCGCCGTAGCTCGGTCTCGGCGAGGCGCGTCGCCCTCGCGAGGCTCCAACGATCGATCGGCTCCCACGAAACCGTCGTCGCGAGCAGCAGCCCGATGAGCGCGATCGCGATCAGGAGCTCGATCGACCCGAAGCCCCTCGACGGTCGTCGCCTCCCCTCGATCCCTCGACTCGATGCGTCGACGATGCCGACCCCCACGTTTGGCGACGCCGTTCGCGACGTCGCGCCCCCGAAGCGGTCAGATCCTCCCGTGGAGCATCAACGGACTCTCAAACGGGTAAACCGGCACCTCGTCGTCGCCGGTCGCGAAGCGCGAGGGACACCCAGAGGACGACCGCTCCGATCAGCGAGGCGCCGCTGAGACGTGCGCCGAGGGTGAACGCGGAAGAGCGATACGTGAACACGACCTCGCGGTCGCCCGGCGCGACGGGGACCGCTCGGAAGAAGTAGTTCGCGAGCTCGATGTCGCGGCGGGCGCCATCGACGTGCGCGGTCCAGCCGGGATAATGGGAGTCCGTGAGTACGAGGAACCCCTCGACCGACGCGTCGAGCCGCACCCGCACGCGGGTGCCGGAAGACTCGACGATCGTCGCCCCGGGGAACGTCGGCTCTGCGGGGCCGACCCGGCTCTCACCGCCGGACGCCGGCTGCCCATCCCGGTCCGCGCCCCCGGCGAGGCTCGCCCCCGGGGCCGACGCGCGCTCGCCCTCCACGAGAGGAGACGCGAACGGCGCGGCATCCGACGCCGCGGTGATCACCACGGATCGATGGAGATCGAACTCCGGCTCGAGAACGCGGTTGATCGACTCGACCTCGTCCGAAGCGGTCGTGTGCTGCGATACCACGTAGGCCCGAGGCAACGGCTCGTGCAGCTCGTACAGGTGACCGGCCAACGAATCGAGCTCGATCTCCCGCGCGAAGGGCTCGAACTCGACCGGGAAGACGCTGTGCACGTATCGAACGCTTTGTAGCCGAAGGAGCTTCCAACGGCGTTCGAGATCCAGCACTCGCAGGAGATCGCGTTCGTCCTCCGTCCGGCGGAGCTTGATCGCATCCCACGCGTCCTGCTGTAGGACGCGCCAGGGCTGGCCCACGTTGGGACCGACGATCTGCTGCCAATACCATTTCTGAGGCTCCAACGGAACGCGGGCCAGCACGGGCAACGTCCCCGAGAGCGTATCGAAGCGACTGGCCCGGTACCGATAGTCTCGGCGGACGTCGTCGATGGGCACGTGCCGAAAGACGGCGGGCTAGGTCTCGTAGAACTCGACATCGACCACCGGGTTGAGATGCCGGCCCGCGATCGCCAGATCCCCGGACACCAGCGCCCCGAGCAGGATGGCGAACCAGTGACGCTGGATCCTCCCCTTTCGGTAGATCCAAACCAATCCCACGGCGAGCGCGGCGAAGCCCGCCAGCTTCGCCAGGTTCTGGCTCCAAAGGCCGAACGCGTACGCGTAGTCCTCCGCCATCCTGGTGTTGCCGAACGCCAGGGCCCAGTCTCGGACCGCGTCGTAGCGGAGGTTGATGAAACCCAGGACGGCCAACGGGACGGCGACGTACGCGAGCGCCCACCATCGATCCCCACGATGCCTGCGGGCGGATGTCGCCTCTTCGGCCCCGAACGCGGCGATGAGCATCGCGGCGAACGCCGCGATCATGAAGTACTTCTCGGGGAAGCGGAACGCGGACAGCCCCGGCACGTGCTCGAACAACCAAGGGAAGACCGGCGTGGAGTCACCGAGCCCGACGAGGATCGCGAGGGCGGCGGCGGCGAGCCAAACCCGAGCCTCGCGCTTTCGGTCGCTACGCAGCGCGAGGGCCGCGAGAAGCGGGAACAACGCCCCGAGGTAGATGGAAAACAGCCAGGGGTCTCCGCTGCCGATGATCGACCGCAGCCCGAACTCGTACTCGGGGTCCCGGAAATCGGTCGGGACGAACATGTAGAGGAGCCGAACCGGCTTGATATCGAAGGCCGCGGCTCGTTCGAGCGAGAGCCCGCTCCCTCGGCCGGAGTCGGAGAGGAACTCCAGCGTCGGGAGAACCTGCGCCATGACGAGACCGAGCACGACGAGCGCCGCGACGCCGTATGCTCCCATGCTCCGCAGAAGCGTTCCTCGCGACGGGTGCTCGCGGATCGACCAGGTGACGACGGTGATCGCCGCGCAGACCATCGCGAGCAGCACGGATTGAGGCTCACCCGCGAGCGCGGCGCAGGCGACGACCCCTGCGAGGACAGCGATCGAGCCGCGGGGAGAACCGAGTCCGCCCACCTTCGATGTATCGACCGATGTAGCGACGGACTGCATCGTCCCGAGCGCCGCCCACGCGACCCCGGGGGCCCACGCACCTGCTTGCAGGGCGTTGAGCAGATTGAGCAGGGAAGCGAAGTACCCTCCCAACATCCAGGTGGCTGCGCCCACGTAGCTGCCGGCCAACCCGCGTCCGAGACGTCGGCACAGGGCGAACGCAAACAGACCGCCGAGCACGACGTGGAAGACGATCAGTAGATCGAAGGCGACGTAGAACGGGAGGACGGCGTACAACCAATGAGGTGGATAGAAGAAGCCGGACTGGATGTTCGCCAGGAACGGCGCGCCCGTCCCGATGAACGGCGTCCACAGGGGGATCTCCCGCGCCTGAAGTGCCTCCCACAGGAGCCGCTTCTGCGGGACGAAGAACATCTGCACGTCGCGGGCGATGGGGACGCCCGTGAGCGACGCGATCTCCCAAAGATACCCCGCACCGACCGCGATCAGGATCGCGACCGGGACGAGCTGGACGACCCTGCTCCTCTCCACCTCCCGAACCCCCTTCCGAGCGAGACGATCCGTCGCGCCTACCGCCCGTCGCGCCTACCGCCTCGATCTCCTCGCGGGCACGATACCGTTCCCCGGCTATGCGGCCAAACGACTGTCGGTGAGACAAAAAAAGGGCGCGGCGGTTCCGCCGCGCCCTTTACAGCCCTCGCAGGCTGTTCTATTCGGTCGAGTGTCCTCAGCAGCTCGTTGCCTGGACGATTTGACCGACGGCACCCGACGCCTCGGAAGCCGACGAGTTGACGCACCACATCTTGTTGGAGCTCGCGTGCTGCGCCGTAATCTGGTAACCGTCCGTGTAGGCGGTCGCCGTGAGCGAGATGCTCTGGCTAGCCTGGAAGTCCGCGTTACCGTCACCATCCAAGTCCGCCGTGCCACCGCCCGAAACCGAGCTGGCGGTGTAGGCCTGGAAATCGGAGAAGTAGGCCTCTTCGGCCGTCATCAGATTACGAAGATCGCTCTTCGCGCCGGCGTCGAACGCCTTCTCCTTCGTGCTCGCGAACTGCGGAATCGCGATCGCGGCAAGAATGCCGATGATCACGACGACAATCAGCAGCTCGATCAGCGTGAAACCTTTCTCGTTGCGCATCTGTCCCTCGCTTTACAATTGGTTGATACCCGGGGCGATCTTTCCGAGCATCGGAGCCGCCGATTTGGTGGACTCCGCCTCACGCACGGGGCTGGTTGGGCAGGCCCTGTGCCCTTACCGACCGTCCAGGGTTAAGTGCTTTGAAAGCGGGAGATTGGGGTGGAGATGGGAGCCCTTCCGGCCCCCGGTGGCCTTTCGCTCACCTTGCAGGATGCACGACCCGACTTCGCGTCTGCCAAGGCCCGAATCGCCCCGTGTTACGGGGCCTTCTGGCCCTTTCAGATGTCCAGTTGATACCTCTTGATCTTGCGATATAGCGTGCTCGGATCGATTCCGAGCACCTCGGCCGCTCGACTCTTGTTGCTGTTCTCGGCTCGCAAGACGTGCTCGATATACGCGCGTTCGATGACCTCCAACGTCGGGTTCGCCGGGGGTGCATCCTGGATCAGAGGCTGTACCGGCTGTTCCCTCAGCCGAGGCGGCAACGCGTCCTCGCGAATCGTCGGTCCGTTACCCAGGACGAGCGCTCGCTCGATCACGTTCTCGAGCTCGCGGACGTTTCCCGGCCACTGGTACTCCTGGAGAATCTTGATGACCTCGTCCGAGAGCTTGCGCGGCTTCTCCCCCACTCGCTCCGCTTCCCGCTTCAAGAAGTGCTCGGCTAGCAACGGGATATCATCGAGCCGTGCGCGAAGCGGAGGGAGCTCGACCGAGATCACGTTCAAGCGGTAGTAGAGGTCGCTCCGGAATCGTCCTTGTTCGATATCGCGCTCGAGGTCGCGGTTCGTCGCGGCGATCAGTCGCACGTCGACCTGCACGGGCTTCGTCGAGCCGACCGGGATCACCTCGCGCTGCTGGAGGACGCGCAGAAGCTTCACCTGTGTCGACGGCACCATCTCGCCCACTTCGTCCAGGAAGAAGCTGCCGCCCGACGCCGCGACGAACAGGCCTTCCTTGTCGCGAACGGCACCCGTGAACGACCCCTTCACGTGACCGAACAGCTCGGACTCGAGGAGCCCCTCGGGAAGCGCCGCGCAGTTGAGCGAGAGGAAGTGTTGATCGGAACGCTCGGAAAGCTCGTGAATGTAGCGAGCGAAGACTTCCTTGCCGGATCCGCTCGCGCCGCGGATCAGAATCGTCGAGTCGCTGCTCGCGACCGACTCCGCCAGCTCGAGCGCTTTTCGGAACTCGGGGCTCGCGCCGATCGGGCTGACCATCTCTCGCGAGCGTGTTTTTCGAATTTCCTTCTTGAGCTTCACGTTCTCTCGCTCGACCCGCCCGATGTCGAGGGAGCGGCGAAGGATCGTGACGAGCTCGTCGTTCGAGAACGGCTTCTGGACGTAGTGTGTCGCGCCGAGGTTCACGGCTTGGATCGCCGATTGCAGCGAGGCCTGCGCCGTCATCAAGACGACCGGTGTCGTCGGGTCTCGCTCACGGATCGCTTCCAGCACATCGACACCGCTGACCTTGGGCATGCGAACGTCGGTGAGCACCAGGTCGGGCTGCGTCTCTCCGAAGCGCTCGAGCCCCTCGGTGCCTGAAAGAGCCGACAGCACTTCGAATCCCTCTTTCTTGAGGAGAATGCTCAATGTTTCGATGATGCTCTGCTCGTCGTCGATGAGCAGGACTTTGGGCCGGTCGCTCATGAATCCACTCCTCCCCCTAGCGCGCAGCGCGTCCGCCGACGCGCGCGGCTGTCGTCATCCCAGTCGATCCGCGAACCCGTCGAGGGTGGCGGATGCCTCCGAAGTTCGTTCCGAATCCGTGAGGCCGAGCCGATCGGATAGAGGCTCGTCCCCGGCCAGCTCGTCGAACGCCTGCCGAGCAGAAGGCTCGCGGCGGGGTAGGATCATCGCGAAGGTGGCACCCTGACCCGGCGTCGAGCTCACCAGCAGAGCTCCGCCGTGTGCCTGAACGGCGCGATGCGCAATCGCCAACCCCATCCCACTCCCCCCTTGCCGTCGCGTATAGAACGGGTCGAACACACGCGCGACGTCCTCGGGGTCGATCCCCGGCCCGTCGTCGATGACCCGAACCCGCACCGGCACGCCCGAGCTCATGCCTGCCGGCGTGTACCCCGAGCGCAGCGCATCCGCGATCACGCGGACGGTGACGGTTCCGTTCGGATCGCTGACCTGAACCGCGTTGAGCAACAGGTTCGCCAGCGTCCTGTGGACAAGGTCCGGATCTCCCCAGAGATCGTCAAGCCCGGAAGCCACCTCGATATCGAACGTCGCGCGGTCGCGTGCTTCCGGGCTTTGTGCCACCATCGCCACCGCGTCGCGGATCAACTGGTCGAGATCGATCGGTTTGCGTTCGGCTACGTCGACCCGCGCGAAGTCGTTGAACTCCCCGAGCAGTCGCGACAAGCGATCGGTCTCGCGCACCACGAGCTGCGATAGGGTGCGCCGATCTCCGGCATCGGCGGACGGATCCGCGATCTGCTCGATCGCGCTACGGATGGACGCCAGCGGGTTCTTGATCTCGTGCGCCAGCGAGGCGGACAACTCGGCGACCACGCCGAGCCGTGTGGCTCGGAGATGGAGCTCCTCGAGCTGCCGCGCCATGCGAAGGTCCTGGAGCACGATGGTCGCCAGCGTCGGGGCTCCCTCGCGCTGAAGCAGCGCGGAAGACACCGAGAACGGAATCGTTCCGTGCTCCGGCGAATCGACTTCGATGTCGCGCGCTCGCACCGGCTCTCGCAGCTCCAGCGTATCTCGCAACGAGTCGAGGATCCCGGGAGCGCGCTCTCCGAAGGCGTCGTCGACCGGTTTGCCGATCCACTCGTCCGCGTTGAGATCGAACAGGCTCCCCGCGGCGGGGTTCAGATAGACCACGCGCTGCTCCTCGTCGACCGTGATGACCGCGGCTTCGATCGTCCGCAGGATGTCGGACGTACCGAACCGGAGGCGGTGGAGCTCGCCTTCCAGACTGCTCAACCGATCGTCGACCTGACGAAGGCGGCCGCCGACGAACCCGCTGACGAGGGCCACGACCGTGAAGATCCCGGTCTGGAGGAGGACGCCGAGCCCGAACTGATCCGGGTACGCGAGGGCGACGACACCGAGGTAGCACGCGCCGGTGAGCACGGCGATCAGCACCCCCGCCGACACGGTCAGGATCAGCGCATAGCCCGAGACGAGCGCGATGTACAGGAGCGGTGGGAGGACGCTCTCGCTTCCACCCGTCAATACGATGATTCCGCTCACCAGCAACACGTCGAGCGTGGCCTGGGCGTAGAAGAACCGCGGCGACGCCCGAACCCGTTGGCGATGGCTCCACCAATACGAGAGGGCGGTGAGCAGGACGATGATGAGGAGCATCGTGAGCGCGAGCGGGCGCACGTCGAAGGCCGAAAGCACGCCTGGCAACAGCGGCTCCTCGCCGACGAACAGCGCCACGCCGTAGATCGACGCCGCGACGGTGAGTCGGCTCGCGTAGATCCAATAGAGAACCCGCTGCGGCTCTGTGCGGGCGCCCCCGTCGCGAAGGTCTTCCGACGTCATGAGCTCGTGTCCTCGGGCCCCCAGTCGGGTGCCTCGTCGAAGACCGTCACCGATCGAACCCGTCCGTCCCGTCGTAGGGCGGTCAACGAGCAGACGGCCCCACGGGCGTCGCTCGAGAGCGGCGCCCGCAGCGACGCGTGATCCCCTCGGGCCACCTCTTCCGCCACGACGGCGGGAAGACCGAGCGCGGTACACGCCTGAGAGAGCGTTTCGAACCCCTCGTCAAAGGTCACGGTCCACGAGCGGACGCGTGCGTCTTCCCCTTCTCGCGAAGCGCGGGCGCGTAGCCGCAGCGACCAACCGTCCCCCTCGTACAGGATCCACCGATCCGCGCCCGACGTCCGATCGGCTACCGGTCGACCGAGCCGCGTCTCGAGGACGGGCAGGCGCTCCTGCAGGGTGCCCGAAAGGTCGGGGATGGGCCCGGTCATGCCCACCTAGTGTGGTACATCAAACGTCCCTTGACCACCGAGAGTGGAGAGGCGCCCGCTCGCCAAGGCGCGAGAACGAAGGCGTAGCCATAGCTACGTCGAGATCGAGCAACGCCGGCGAGCGGGATGCATCGCCGCTCGAATGGCAAGGGACGTTTGATGCACCCCACTAGATACACCGCCCCGCCGACGCCAGGCAAACGACGAGGGCGTGGCGTATGGAGATCAGAGGGTCGGCGGCGCCTCGGCGTCCGTCGGAGGCGTCTCATCCTCCTCACCTTCCGCCCACCGCTGGGCTTCCTCGTATGGGCTCAGAGGCGGCGTCCGTGGCTCGGCGAAGCGAGGGCCGGGCCCTCTGTATCCCGAGTACGCCGTATCCGACGCCGGGTCGGCGGGTGCTCCGTGCGGATCAGCGAGCGAGCCCGGCGGCGGGCTCGCGTCGCCTCCGCGGGGCGCGAACCAGATGATCGCCACGAAGGCCAACAGAGACGCGATGATCGCCCCTTTCAGAAGGGGCGACTCATCGCGAACCGGCGTCTCGGCGACGGGATCGAGCTGGACGTCGTCCGCGTCCATCACGGGGCGTTCAGCACTTCGGTGAAGGACCCCGGTACGATCCCGTAGTTGGGCAACGTCGGGTAGCACGGGATCTCGGCCGTCTGGAGCTGCGTGTCGTACGTGTAGAATCGCGGGTGACCCATGCTCGCCCAGTGCCCGGAGACGGGGTTCGTGGCCGAGACGAGGTTCCCCAGGTTGAGCAGACCCGCAGCCCAGTACACATCGGTCTCGTCGCGGTCGGCCCAACCGTACCCGTTGTTCGTCTCGATGACGCCGTCGTAGTCGAGGTCCCACTGGTACGTGTTGGGCGGCTGATCGCCGTTGACGTTCGTCCAGTGGTTCGGCTGGTGGTCGCTGTGCGATCCTTGCGGATCCCAACGAGCGGTCACCGACAGCGTCGCGGCCTCGACCACCATGATCAGCGGGGAGTACGCGTCGATACGGACGTTTTGGCGGGCAACCAACGCCATTCGGACGGGCTCGCCGTTCACGTCGGTCCCCGCCCAGATGTTGTGGTCGATCACCATCATAGAATCGGTGTAGATTCCGAGGTTCGCACCGCGATTGCCCGGGTCCAATATCCCGTTGACGATGCCGCCGTTGTTTCCATCCTCACCCGGGTCGAGGCGATTGTTGCTGTAGACGTTCGGCCAAGCGAACGGCGGGTTGATATAGCCCTCGGTGTCGGTGACGGTGTTCTCCTCGATCGAGCGTCCACCGAGGTGCCCCCAGACGTGGATCTCGTCATCCGCCCAGATCACCCCGTTGAAGTTGGTGATCGGGTTGCCGCTGAAGTCGACGACGACGTTGCCACCATACGTGATCGGCGTGGCCGAGAAGTCGAACAACGTCATGTCGAGCGCGTAGCACGGCGTGCCGGTGCGGCAAGCGGCCTGGTTCGCGCCCCAGCTCGCGCTGTTCGCCGGGCTGCTCCCCTCGTAGGCGGTGAAAAGCGCGGCCGTCTGCGCCGCGGCGACCGGGTTGTCGTCGCCGATGTAGATCCCGATGCCGGACGTACATACCCCGGCGTTCTTCGAGGCGTTCTCGAAGAAGTCGAGGTTCGTCAACGCGGAGATCGACGGCAGTGGCTCGACCTGCTCGCTCCCCTGGAAGAAGGTCCCGTTCCACGGATTATTGAGCTGGTCCACGTATTCGACGCGCTGGAGGAAGTTCGCGTTCGTCCCCCATAGCGTGATGTCATCGCCGGCGTACATGCGACCCGAGATGGTGATATTTCCACCGACGTTGATGTCGCTATCCGAGAACACGGCGAAATCCAAGAGACTCAGGACGTCCACCACGGCTTGATACGTGGCCGAGCTACCGTCCGCGAGCTGTGACCGCGCCTGGATCGTGTACGGCGCCGTCTCGGTGACCGGATCCTTGTCGATCACACGGATCTCGACCGTCCCATCGGATGCGGTTCCACCCGCGAACGGTGCGTTGGCGGTTTGTGGAACCGTTCGGGACGTGTCTCCGACGCCTGTAGCCCGGTACGCGTAGTTCGCGCCATCGCGAAGCCAGCGCGGCGATTGCGTCAGATCGTTCTGGAGACCGATCGAGCGCTGGAGTTGTGATTCCGCATGGTACTTGGCGAGCACGCCACGGTTGTGATTCGCCGTGATCCTCATGTCGTTTCGCGACACGGTCAGGGCGAGGGCGCCCGCTCCGAGTACGACCATCGAGACGAGAATCGCCATGATGATCGCACCGCCCCGCTCGTCCCTGAGCGGCTTCCGTAGCTCGTCGAGCGCACGTATTACCAAATTTGTCCTGTTCATAGTCTCAAGCTTCCTGGCCTCGGTCGACAGCGACCGTTCCCCACGTTTCGGTCCGTGCGCCTACGGAATCATGTTCCTGGGTACGGCACTCGATCTGTACTTCACATGCGCCCGGTTCTCACCGCCCGAGCCCAGCCGTAGCTGGATGCCTTCGACCTCGACACGAACCTCGTGGATGTTTCGACGCTGCGTCTTGGTCGTGATGCTGGTCATCTCGGTCCCGGTCGGGTCGTAATACTTGAAGTCGAGCGTGACGATGCCATCGATGAACCGTTGCCAAGCGTCCCGGTTGACCTTTCGCTCCAGGAACGGCGTACCGCCCACCGTTCGCTGCCGGTACCGCACCTCGTTGAGCTTGATCGCGCGCGCCGGCGTCGTTCCGCCCGCCGGGAACTGATAGATCAGCGTGTCGCCCGTGAACTGGAGATCGAACCCGACGATCCCCGTCAGCGCCACGACCTGGCTGTTGCCGCTGTTCGGGTCGTAGAGGATCAGGCGCTCGCCAATCGCGAGACCGGTGAGGTTCGCGGTGCTGTCGACCGTGATCTGCGTGTCACCCACATCGCCGTTTCCGACGACGCCGGACGCCATGGCGAGCTGGTTCGACGGGTCGGTCGGGTCGGGAATCCCGATCAGACTGATCGCGTTCGACTGGTGCACGTTGACCCCCACCGTGCCGTCGTTCGGAACGATCATGTCCGGGAGCTGGATCTGGTAGAAGTTCAGCCCCTGACCAACGACCCGTACGTCCGTGGCGATCCGATCCGCCGCCGCTCGAACACCCTGCTGGGCCGAAGCGACCTCCGAGGTTCGCCCCATGAACTGACTCTGCTTCATCATGAAGTTCGTGGCCGCGAGCCCGATCACGGAGAACATCACGAGTGCGATCAACATCTCGACGAGGGTGAACCCCCGCGCTCGTTTCGCTCGTGCGTGGTTCATTCGCTTGTCCGCCTCTATGCGCAGTACCGCTTCGCTTTCCAAATCAAGGAGGGTCCCGGTTGACGATGAACAGGCGTACCGCCCGTTCGTAGCCACCGGGGAACTTCGGCAGGCTGCGAACCGTGAGATCCACTTGCTTGAGCTTGTCGACCACCGGTTCGGAAACGACCCATGACGCGCGTAAGACCACGCTGTTGGGCAATGTGGTGTCCGCCTGCGCGCTCCCCATGGGAAGCGAGTCGTAGTCCGTCTCGTACAGCTGCTCCACTTGGCGCTGCATGTGGAACGTGCCGGTCGTCTTGACTTGCGTGTGGGCGTTCCCGGTCGAAATCGCCGAGAGCATACCCCCCGCAGCTACGAGCACGATCGAAAACAGGGCGACCGCCACACCGACCTCGATGAGCGTGAAGCCTTCGCTTCCGCGCTTCGCGTTCCGTTCCATAGTTGGACTCGTGTTCATTGCCATACGGAGCCGGTCCATCGGTACATTCGGATGGCCCCACCGGCGGTGACGGTTACGCCGTACGTGCGCTCTTCGGGATCCATGAAGGTCAGAAGTCCGGCCTCGAACGCAGTGCCGTCGGGGAAGAAAGCGATCTCGTTGTTCGTGAAGGTGACGCCGTCGACGGTCGTCGGGATGCCGAGCGGTCCGCTCGAGGTTCCGCTCGGCTGTCCGAAGAGCATCTCGGCACCCAATTGGTAGCCGACGATGCTGCCGTTTGACGTCGCGTTCGCGAGATTCGCCGCGATGACTTCGCCGCTGTCGCGCGTGAAGTTGTCGTTGATGTCGAGATAGACCTCATAGAACGCGTCGACGGTCGGACTGAGCGCGCCCGGCGCGAAGTCGACGATGATCATCTCGTTCATCGAGACGGCCCTCGACTTGGCCATGTTCAGCACGGTCACGAGCTCGACGGTGCTGGACTTGGCGCGCTGCTGCTCGCGGAAGTTCCGAAAGCCTTCGATGCTGAAGCCGACCGCAGTGCCCACCAACGTCATCACGATGAGCATCTCGACGAGCGTGAAGCCCGCCTCGCGTCGCTCTCCCATCGTGGAGCGGACGTGTAACGTCCGTCCGTCCGTTCGTCTCATCTCGGAATCCCTCACGCGCGCCGGCGCCTCCGTGCTCGGATCTCCCGATCCTCCGGGATCGTCCCCGCCATCTTTCGAATCGGTCGATCGGGTCTGGTGATTCGGCCGATCGAACGATGTCGAATTCGCAACTATCGAGCCCCCGTCGATCGCTCCGGCGCGCCGTGCTCAATGCGATCTGAGCCAACCTCTTACGACTCCGGAGACCGGGACGCGCGAGGTCCGTCCGCTTCCCGCTCGGTGCAAAGCGCTTCAGGCTCTTGCACACGTTGCAGACCGCAGCAGGCTGCGGAAGAACCCCGGCGGATCGCGCGCAGGGTCTCGTGCGGTTCGGCCTAGGAGCGACGACGAAGGAGTGGCAGCCCTACTTCGAGGAGGAGAGACGACGGATCGACCGCACGCCCCCCTTGCGCCGGCCACCTCGCCAGGCCGGGCCGGTCGATCGAGACGACCGGGACGGCGCGACCCGCTCCACGAACCGCCCTCGTGCGTGGTCGCTCGCCCGAGACGGCGAACGCTACTGGATCGCGTTGACGAGGCTGAAGATCGGAAGATACATGGCTACGATCATCCCACCGACGACGGTTCCCAGGATCACGATCAACGCCGGCTCGAGCACCTTGAGCAGGTTCTCGACGGCCACGTCGACCTCGTCGTCGTAGAAGTCGGCGATCTTCGCCAGCATCCCATCGAGGTCACCGGTCTCCTCACCGACGTGGATCATCTGCGTGACCATCGGCGGGAACACTTCACTCTCCTTGAGCGGCTCGGCGATCGACTTACCGCCGGCGATCGCGGAACGGCTCTCCATCACCGCGTCGTGGATCACCCGGTTGCCCGACGTCCGAGCCGTGATCTCGAGTCCGTCCAGGATCGTGACGCCCGAGGAGAGCATGGTGCCCAACGTCCGCGTAAAGCGCGAAACAGCCGCTTTCCGCACCAAGGAGCCGAGCACGGGGATGCGCAGCAGCAATCGGTCGAATTGCAACCGCCCCGTCTCGGTCGCGACCCAACGACGGAAGATGAAGAACCCGATGCCCATCGATCCGAGGATCACCCACCAGTACGACTGGAGGATGTTCGACAGCGCGATCACCATCCGCGTGGGCAGCGGCAGAACCTGACCGAAGCTAGAGAACACCGACTCGAAGGTCGGGATGACGAACAGCAGCAAGATCGCGATGGCCATCACGGCGACGCTGAGCACGACGCCGGGGTAGATCATCGCCCCTTTCACCTTCCGTTGGAGCTGTTCGCTCTTCTCGAGGAAGGTCGCCAGGCGAAGCAGAATCGTGTCGAGGAGACCGCCGGATTCACCGGCCGCCACCATATTCACGTAGAGATTCGAAAAGATCTTCGGGTGCTGCCGCAGCGCGTCGGCGAGTGTATTCCCCGCCTCGACATCGTACAGCGTCTCCTGAATCGCCTTCTTCAGAACTTCGTTGTCGGTCTGCCTCGCCAAGATGTCCAACGCCTGTACGAGCGGTAGACCGGCGTTGATCATCGTCGAGAACTGGCGCGTAAAGATCACGATGTCGCGTGACTTGACCTTTTTGCGCTGTCCGAACGAGATCTCTTTGGGTTTTTCGCGTACCGAGACCGGGATCAGCTTCTGCTTACGCAGATACGCGATTACGTGGTCCTTCGAGGGTAGGTCGACCTCGGCCCGGCGAATATCGCCGGCAACGCTTCGAGCGCTGTACGTCCAGACGGGCATCGAAGTTCTCCCCGTTCTTCCTGATCAGGATGAGAAAGACCGGCCGCCAGCCCCCACACGTCATCCACCCAGTCGACCGCCGGCGGCCGGTCTTAGCACTCGTCTCCGCTACCGCGAAGTCACGCACCTCGCTTGCAAGCCCGGTGCCCAGGCTCCCCTATCGACGCGCCGCGCCGCAAACGACGGTCGAGCATGCGTTTGCCGGGCTCTCGCGCCGCGGCACTCCGCTTGTGCGAAGCCGGTCCCTCGGTCGCGAAACGCGATGTCGTCCGCGATCGGCCGTGTCCGGTGACTCGACCGGACGCCCCGGATGCCGCGCTCTCCCCCGGTCGGTTCAGCCGGCCGCCTGCACCGGCGCCCCGACCATCCGTTTGAACTCGGTCGGATCCGAGGACACGCGCAGGCACTCCTCGAGCGCGACCTGACGCTGCACGTAGAGCTGATAGAGCGAGTCGTTCAGCGTCTGCATACCGAACTTCTTGCCGGCCTGCATCGCGGAGTAGATCTGGTGAACCTTCTCCTCGCGGATCAGCGCGCGGATCGCGGGCGTTGCGACCAGAATCTCCGTCGCCACCACGCGACCCTTGCCGCTCGCTTTTGGAAGGAGCGTTTGCGTGACCACGCCCTCGAGCACGAACGCCAGTTGCGCCCGCACCTGCTCTTGTTGATGAGCTGGAAACACGTCGATCACACGGTTGATCGACTCGGCCGCGGAGTTCGTGTGCAGCGTCGCGAACGCCAAGTGACCGGTTTCCGCGATCGTCAGGGCAGCCTGAATCGTTTCCAGGTCACGCATCTCACCGATGAGGATCACATCCGGATCTTGTCGAAGCACGTACTTGAGCGCGGTCGGGAAGCTCCTCGTGTCGGACCCGACCTCGCGCTGGTTCACCACGCAGCCCTTGTGGAAGTGCACGAACTCGATCGGATCTTCGATCGTCATGATGTGCCCTTGCCGCTCGGTGTTGATCTTGTCGACCATTGCGGCAAGGGTCGTCGACTTACCGGAGCCGGTCGGTCCGGTCACGAGGACGAGGCCTCGGGGCTTCTCGGCGAGCTTTGCGATGATCGGCGGCACGCCGAGCTCATGGAAGCTCTTGATCTCGAACGGAATCTGACGGATCGCGCAGCCGATGCTGCCCCGTTGCTTGAACAGGTTCGCACGGAATCGAGATACGTTTTCGATCGAGAAGCTGAAGTCGAGCTCGTCTTCCTGCTCGAAGCGCTTCTTTTGCTGTTCTGTCAGCACGGAGTAGCCGAGCGCCATGGTATCCTTGGGCCGCAGAATCGCATCGACCGAAGCGTCGGTCAGCTGACCGTCGACGCGGAATTTCGGTCGCTCGCCCACAGTCAGATGGAGATCCGACGCGCCTCGCTTGATCATCTCGTCGAGAAGCGCTCGAAGGCTGACCGTGGTCGTGTTGGGTGTCTCCATCGATCCTCTCTGTGGGGCGTGGCGCGATCGGCCGACGCTTTTCTCGTGGACGGCTTAGGCCGCCGTCTCCTTGATCACTTCGTCGAGCGTCGTGATGCCACGCTTCACCTTGAGCAGGCCGTCGGCGCGGAGCGTGATCAGACCTTCCTCGACGGCCTGGGCCTTGATGTCGGCCGTGGACTCGCCCGTGAGCACCATGCGCCGGATCGCGGGCGACATGGCCAGCACCTCGTAGAGCCCCTGTCGACCGGCGTAGCCCGAGCCTCCGCACGAGTCACAACCCTCGCCCCGATAGAAGACGTAGTCGTCGACCTCGGACCCTTTGATCCCGGCCGATCGCAGGACCTCGGGCAGATAGCTCGTTTCCACCTTGCAGTTGGTGCAGATCCTCCTGACGAGTCGCTGCGCCGTGATGAGGTTGACGGCGGCCGACACGTTGAACGGCTCGATCCCCATGTCGACCATGCGAGTGATCGTCGACGCGGCGTCGTTCGTGTGGAGCGTCGAAAGCACCAAATGACCGGTAAGCGCGGCCTTGACCGCGATACCGCCGGTTTCAAGGTCGCGAATCTCACCGACCATCACGACGTTCGGATCCTGCCGCAGGAACGCCTTCAGCGCCGACGCGAACGTCAAGCCGATCTCGTTCCGCACCTGGACCTGGTTGATCCCGCGCAGGTTGTACTCGACCGGATCCTCGGCGGTCATGATGTTGACCTCGTCCGTGTTGATCCGGCTGAGTGCGCTGTAGAGGGTCGTCGTTTTCCCCGACCCGGTCGGTCCCGTGACGAGCACCATCCCGTACGGATTGGCGATCGCGTCGAGAAACGACTGCTCCGCGCTAGGCTCCATCCCGAAGGTCTCGAGATCGAACGCCAGGTTCCCCTTGTCGAGGATCCGAAGCACGATCTTCTCCCCGAACAGCGTCGGAAGCGTGGAGACGCGGAAGTCGATGACTTTCTTCCCGATCTTCATCTTGATCCGGCCGTCCTGCGGGACGCGCCGTTCCGCGATGTTCAAATCGGCTAGGATCTTCAGCCGCGAAGTGAGCGCGGCCCGCATGCGGGGCGGCGGCTGCATGATCTCCTGGAGCGCGCCGTCGATCCGGTACCGCACGCGCAGCTCGCGCTCGTAGGGCTCGACGTGGATGTCGGAGGCGCCTCGCCGCACCGCGTCGCCGAGGATCCCGTTGATGAGCTTCACGACGGGCTCGTCCTCGACCTCTCGCAGCGCGACTTCCTCCGCCGCGTCGGTATCGGCCTCCTCGACGAGCTCGACGTCCTGTTCCTCGAGCTCGCTCAGCAGCTCGCCGAGCTTCCCGTGCGCGACCTCGTAGTTCTTGTCGATCGACTGACGAAGCGTGTATTCGCCGGCCACGACCGGCTCGATGTCGAACCGGGTGATGAACTTCAGATCATCGACGACGTTGAGGTCGGTCGGTTCCGCCATGGCGACGGTGAGCGTCCGGCCCATACGGCGAAGCGGCAAAACGAGGTGCTTGCTTGCAAAATCCGCCGGGATCAGCGAAAGGACCTTTTCCTCCAACGTCACTTGTGACAGGTCGATAGCGGGGACGCCGTACGCATGACCGGCCACGCGCGTATAGTCGTTCTCGGGGACGATGCCCAGCGACACGAGGCAATAGCCGATACGCATCCCCGAATTGCGCTGTTCGCCTCGCGCCTTGTCGAGATCGGCCGTCGTGATCAGCCCGTCGGAGAGCAAGCGCTGGATGATCTTGCGCTCTCCGACGGTCAACCCCGCCGCGTCGAACGCGATCTCGGCTTGCTCGAGCATCTGTGGGTCGACGGTCATGTGAGCCCACCTGGGCACAGGTCGCGGTTCTGCCCTGGGGCCGCGACACCGGCCCCACGCCGACGCCGGGGGAGTCAAGAAGCATGCCTCTCGCAGGCCCCGTAACTCATGGGTTTTCCGCACATACGTGACCGGCCAACCGCTCGAGCACGGAAGGACCGATCCCGCGCACGGCCAACAACTCGCTCGGGGTCCTGAAGGGTCCGACCCGCCCCCGGTGCTCGATGACGCGATCCGCGAGGACCGGTCCGATGCCGGGGAGCTGCTCCAGCTCGGAGCGCGGAGCGGCGTTGATGTCCACTCGCTCGTGGCCCGAGCCGCAGCCCCCCACCGCGATCGACGACGACGCCCGCCGAGCTCGAAACGCCAGGTGGGGGGTGAGGCGCTCGGCCGTGACTCGACCGATCCCGGGCACACGCTCCAGGTCCTTCGGGTCGACGAATAACGCCCGGGCGCGCTCGCGCACGATCGCGGCCGCGAGCCCCGGCCCGACGCCGGGCAGCCGCCGTAGGTCCGCCTCGGTTGCCGAGTTGGGGTCGAGAAGCTCGCCATCCTCGAGCGGCGTTTGCGCTCGCTGCTCGAGCTCGAGCGCCTCTTGAACCGCGGCGGACGTCTCGACCAGCGTCGCCCGGGCACCGCCCGGCCGATCCGACCCGACGACGCCGGGGGAGGGTACGAGCGCGGTGCGACCGATCAGCCCGAGGCCGATCAGACACACCGCGCTCCGAAGCGCCTTTCGCTCCGCTTGGTTCAGGTCCCACAACGCCCACCTCCCTCGCTGAACCGACGGTCCAGCGTACCGGAGGCGATCAAGCGGGGATCAACGTGTTTCGTCGCGATCGACGCGAGCGCGGTGCCCGGCGCGATTCACGGCGTAGGCGACCCCTCGGGCTGTCTGACCCCGTGCACCACGAGCACGTCGATGCTGCGCAGCCGAGGGAAGTACTCCGGATAGGTCGCCAGGCTGTCGCGAATGCCCGGTAGCCAGCGATCCGCGACCGACGTGTCGATCACCACGTGGGACACGCCGAGTCGCTCCATCTCGGCGAGCCAGACCCCCGGTCGTCTCGGAACGACCCCCATCGCCGGCACGCCGGAGTACCACGTCAGCTTGCGCGGCCGGTTCGACGCGACGCGCGCCCGCGGGTCTTCGCTCTGCAACGCGGAGCCGATCGATCGCCATGCATCCGCGTCGGGTGGACGGGCCGCGAGGCTCCGTGCGGCCGCGCTCCAGGTCGCCCCCGCCACGAGTCCCGAGATCAAGAGACCGCCGACGAACGCGCGCCGACCCGGCGACACGCCCGGTCGCAAGAACCCGACGGCCCACGACAGACCCGACACCAACCCCATGGCCAGCACCGGGTGGACGAGCCAGACGTAGCGACCGGCCCAAACGGGGGCGACCAGCAGCATCGAAGCGTACGCCCCGGTGAACAGCAACGCGAAGCTACGCCACTTGGTTCTGAGCCATATCAGCCAGCCGATGATGGCCAGCCCGAGGGTACCGACGTGATAGACGGCGTTCGCGGCCCCCCATGGAAACGGATACAGGTGGGCCTCCATCACGCCGTATCGGTAGGTGCGCACCATACGAGCCAATTCGGTCCACGATCGAAGCGCCGAGGGCCCTTCCCCGAGCGCGGAGGTGGCCTCCACGAGCTCGGAGGTCGCCGCGGCCGGCGCGAGGGGGGCGGCGGGGGTCTGACCCGCTCCGAGCTCG
>JAKSCH010000007.1 GCA_022360695.1 Gemmatimonadota bacterium | reverse complement strand
TCGGCGGGAGCGCGTACGAGCGGATGGTCGTGGAGGTCTCGAAGGTCATGGCGGATCGCTGGAGCTTCGGGACGCGGCCTCGGTTGCACGTCCTCGATTTCGGCCCGGTCGTGAGCGCGATGCAGGAGCGGGTGAAGTCGGCCTACCTCCAGGTGGTGCTGAAGCGACTCATGTATCGGGCGGCGGCGACGGTCGGCGCCGAGATCGGAGCCGAGGCGCTCGTGACGGGCGAATCGGTCGGTCAGGTGTCGTCACAGACCTTGACCAATCTCCGGGCGATCGACGGCGCATCGGACCTGCCCGTGCTCCGACCTCTCCTCGGGTTCCACAAGGAGGAGATCCTCGCCCGGGCTCGGGAGGTCGGGACGTACGAGCTCTCGGAGCGGGTCCGGGAGTACTGCGACGTGGCGCCCGATCGACCCGTGACCGCCGCAGCCCCCGAAGCGGCGGCCGAGCAGGAAGCCGCGGTGGGTCACGACGAGCTGGAGCGGGCGGTGGCGGGTCGCCGGGTCGTGGACCTCCGCGCGGTCCGCCCCGAGGAGATGGTCGGGGCCGCGCTCTACGTGACCGCGGTGCCCGAAGACGCGGAGGTCATCGATACGCGCTCGCGCGAAGCCTACGAGACCTGGCATTGGCCGGGCGCCACGCTTCGCGAGCTGTCCGAGCTGGGCCGGAGCTTCGGCGAGCTCGATCGCACGAAGACGTATGTCCTCGTGTGTGCGGAAGGGATCCGCACCGCCTATCTGGCGGAAGAGATGCAACGGGCAGGGTACGAGGCGTACTCGTTCCTGGGTGGCGGTCCCCGGTTGCGCCGGTGGGCGCGGTCGGCCGCGGGATCGCCCCGGGCCGCGGAGTCGCTTTGACGACCGACTCCGGACCTGGGCAGATTGCCCGCGAATGAGCCGAGATACCCCCACCGCGAGCCTCGACGCGGCGCGATCCGGACCCGTCCCGCGTCACGTGGCCATCATCATGGATGGGAACGGACGGTGGGCCGGCCGGCGGGATCTGCCGCGTTGGGAAGGACACCGCGCCGGGATGTCATCGGTTCGCGAGGTGATCGAGGGGGCCGCCGAAGCGGGCGTCGCGCACCTCACGCTGTACGCCTTCTCGGAAGAGAACTGGTCGCGTCCCGCGGAAGAGGTCGACGCGCTGATGGCCCTGCTCGAGGAATACGTGGAAACGCAACGCGCCGAGCTCTCCGAGAAAGGTATCCGGGTGACCGTGTTCGGCAATCTCGACATGCTGTCGCCCGCGGCGAGATCGGCGATCGCGGATCTCGAGAGGACGACCTCCGAGGGCGCGGCGCTCGAGGTTCACCTGGCCATCAGCTACGGGTCCAGGGGGGAGATCGTGGAGGCGGCGCGAGCCCTGGCGCGTCGCGCGGCGGACGGCGAGCTGGATCCGGACGACATCGACGCCGAGCGGCTCGCTTCGGCGCTCTATACGGACGCGTGGCCGGATCCGGATCTGCTGATCCGCACGTCCGGGGAGATGCGGATCTCGAACTTCTTGCTGTGGCAGCTCGCCTACGCGGAGCTCTACATCACGGACGTGTTGTGGCCCGACTTCACGCGCGAGCACCTGTTCGGGGCGCTCGTCGACTTCCGAGGACGTGACCGAAGGTACGGGTCGGTACGCACGTGAGCTCGAATCTCAGCAAACGGCTCGCGGTCGCCGGCGTCGGCATACCGATCTGCGCGGCCGTTACCTACATGGGTGGGTACGAGTTCGCCTTCGGGCTCGGTATCGTCGCCGCCATAGGCTATTGGGAGTACGCGACCATGATGCGGGGCGCGGGCGTCCCCGCCTTTCGGGCGCTCGGCGCGATCGCCGCGTTCTTCTACCCGCCGGTCGTGCTGATCGGCCAGTTCCACGGAGCGGCGCTGTACTCGGGGGGGCTGCTGATGGGGTTCGCCGCCGTGGCGATGGCCCACATCCCGATCGAGGAGAAGCCCATTCGCAGCGCCGCCGTCACCGCGTTCGGCGTCCTGTACGTGGGGGGGCTGCTCGCGTTCGCGGTTCCGATCCGTGAGGGCTGGTTCATGCTCGATCCCGAGTTCGCCCAGACGACGGACCGCATCTCCCGGACGCTGTTTCTCTTCTTCCCGCTCGTGATCACGTGGATCGCCGACATGGCCGCCTACTTCGGCGGCAAGGCGCTCGGAAGACAAAAGCTGGCGCCGGTCGTCAGCCCGAACAAAACCGTGGCCGGCGCGGTGAGCGCGCTGGTCGCCGCCGTGGTCGTCGCGGCCGCGTACTCGCGACTCGTCCTGCCGGGCGCATGGGCGCTCGATTGGGTTCCGACCATCCTCTTCGGATTCACGGTCGGCGCCCTCGCGATCTTCGGGGATCTGGTGGAATCCGCGCTCAAACGCGAGTGCGGCGTCAAGGACTCGTCGAATCTCCTGCCGGGTCACGGCGGCATGCTGGATCGGTTGGATTCGGTCCTGTGGGCGCTCCCGGCCGCGTTCTTCTTCATGGCGATCTTCAAGTGAGCTCGCTCCGCCGCGTCGGTTCCGCCCGGGGCGGGAGCGCCGCATGAAGTCTGTGGTGATCCTGGGGGCGACCGGCTCGATCGGCACGTCGACCCTCTCCGTGTTGAGGCGAAACGCCGGTCGGTTTCGGGTCGTCGGGCTCACCGCGGGCTCGAACTGGCGGGCGCTCGACACGTTGGCGCGCGAGGTCGAGCCGGAGTTCGTCGCGCTGGCGTGCTCGCCGCCGCCGGACTTCGATCCGCGCTGGCGCGGCGAATGGCGACACGGGGACGACGCGCTGGTAGAGGCGGCGCGGACGTCTTCCGCGGATATCGTGCTCAACGCGTTGGTCGGCATCGCGGGGCTCGGCCCGACGTTGGCTGCGCTCGAGGCGGGGAAGCGTCTGGCGCTCGCGAACAAGGAGTCGCTCGTCGCCGGCGGCGCGCTCGTCGCGAGCGCGCGGGAACGAGGTGGGGCGGAGCTGCTGCCCGTGGACAGCGAGCATTCCGCGATCCACCAGTGCGTCTGCGGTCGGCCGCTGGACGAGATTCGCCGGATCACGTTGACGGCTTCGGGCGGCCCGTTTCGCACGTGGCCGACCGACGCGCTCGCCGCGATCGGCCCCGCCGATGCGCTGGCGCACCCCACGTGGGAGATGGGAGCCAAGATCACGGTCGATTCCGCGACGCTCGCGAACAAGGCGCTCGAGGTCATCGAGGCCGCGGTGCTGTTCGGCGTCGCGTACGACCAGATCGACGTGGTCGTCCACCCGACTTCGATCGTCCACTCGATCGTCGAGTTCCGCGACGGCTCGTCGCTGGCCCAGCTCGGCCGCCCGACGATGGAGGTGCCGATCGCATGGGCGTTGGGCTATCCGGATCGACTCGACGATCCACCCGACGAGCCCGGCTTCGATCCGCTTCGCGACGGGCCGCTGGAGTTCGAGCCGGTGCGTGAGCGCGACTTCCCCCTGTTCGCCGCGGGGGTCGCGGCCGGGGTCGGCGGCGGCGAGCTTCCCGTGGCGTTCAATGCCGCGAACGAGGTCGCCGTCGAGGGCTTCCTGGACGGACGACTCGGGTTCGGGGAACTCGAGCGGGTCGTCATCCGTACCTTGGAACGGTTTTCGCCCACCCCCGTGGCGTCGATCGAGGACGTGTGGCGGATCGACGCAGCCGCACGCGACATCGCTCGAGAGGAAGCGGGCGCGGAACGCGAGCTCGAGGCGGGAGCCCGCTCTTCGATTTCGGGAGACAGCTGAGTGTTCTTTACTATCGCAGTCACGATCGTGGTGCTCGGCGTGCTGATCTTCGTGCACGAGCTCGGGCATTTCGCGGCCGCCAAGAGCGTCGACATCGAGGTGCCGCGGTTCTCGATCGGGCTGGGACCGAAGATGGTCGGTTTCCGTCGGGGTGAGACGGAGTACGTGCTCTCGTGGATCCCGCTCGGCGGGTACGTGAAGATGGCCGGGATGGCGGATGAGGATGAAGGGGCTTCCGCCAAGCTCCAAGGGGGCGGGGAAGCGACGCCCCGCGCCCGGTCGTCGCGCGACTTCGACGCGAAGCCGTTGTGGGCTCGCGTGTTCGTGATCTCCGCGGGCGTCATCATGAACTGGCTCTTCGCGATCGTCGCGTTCGCGGCCATCGCCATGGGCGAAGGCGCGATCGAGCCGCGCGTCCAATCCGTCACGGAGGGATCCCCCGCCGAAGCCGCCGGTCTGCAGGTAGGCGACCTCATCAAGCGCGTCGACGGAACGGCCGTGCGCGACCCGACCCACGTCATCATCCGGATCGAGCGCAAGGCGGGTGAGCCGCTCGAGATCATCGTGGACCGCGATGGTCGGGAGATCGCGGTCACCACCACGCCGGAGGGCATCGAAGAGTTCAGCGAGATGATGGGCGAGTCGCGTACCGTGGGGCGGATCGGGATCTCGATCGGAGACGATCGAGCCAGGCTCGGCGTCGGCCCGGCGCTCGCACAGGGTTGGGGCAACACGGTGTATTGGAGCGGCGCCGTGTTGCAGTTTCTCGGCGACCTGGTCACCGGTCGCAGTTCGGCACGCGAGGTGGGCGGGCCGCTGATGATCGGCGAGATCTCCGGCCGAGCGGCGCGGGCGGGGTTTTGGCAGCTGCTCGGGTTCATGGCGATCATCAGCATCAACCTCGCCGTCTTCAACCTGCTGCCGATTCCCGTGTTGGACGGCGGACACCTCCTGTTCCTCGGGATCGAGGGCATCCGCGGGAAAGCGCTCAGCCTCGAGCAGAGGCTCCGCTTTACGACCGTGGGGATGGTGTTCGTGGTGGGGCTGATGCTCTGGGCCGTGGGGAACGACCTGCTCCGGGTGCTCCTCCGCTAGTGTGGTGCATCAAAAGTCCCTTGACCACCGAGAGTGGTGAGGCGCCCGCTCGCC
>JAKSCH010000126.1 GCA_022360695.1 Gemmatimonadota bacterium | reverse complement strand
CTCGTCGGTCCGTGGCTCACCAAGGAAGCCATCGACGTCGCCATCCCCGCAGGCGACTTCGAGACCCTCGGCACGTTGTCGATCATCTTCCTCGTCGCGCTGCTCCTCTCGGGGTTCCTGGAATACGCGCGCACCATCCTGCCCACGTGGATCGGGCAGAACGTCATGCTGGATCTCCGGCAGGAGATCTTCGCGCACGTGCAGAAGCTTCGATTGGCCTACTTCGATCGAAATCCGGTCGGGCGGCTGATGACCCGACTCACGAGCGACGTCGAGATGCTCAACGAGATGTTCACGTCGGGCGTCGTCACGATCTTCGGCGACGTGTTCACGGTGGGGTTCATCATGGCGGCGATGCTGATCATGGATTGGCAGCTCGCGCTCGTCACGTTCGCCGTGCTGCCGGCCGTGTTCGGGGCCGCTTGGGTGTTTCGGCGCAAGGTCCGCGAGGCCTACCGCGACATCCGGGTGCGGCTGGCTCGAATCAACGCCTTTTTGCAGGAGCGGATCTCGGGGGTTCGGGTCGTACAGCTGTTCCGACAGGAGGCGTCGACGAAGGAACGCTTCGCGGAGATCAACGACGATCACCTCGAGGCGCACCTTCGCTCGATCACGTACTACGCGCTCTTCTTCCCGGTGGTCGAGGTGCTCGCCTCGGTCGCGCTCGCGTTGATCATCTGGTACGGCGGACAGCAGGCGCTCGGCGGTGCGCTCTCGATCGGAGTGATCGCGGCCTTTCTCCAGTACGCGCGGCGGTTCTTCCGTCCGATCCAGGACCTGTCCGAGAAGTACAACATCCTGCAAGGAGCGATGGCGAGCTCGGAGCGCATCTTCCGGCTCCTCGACGAGCCCCTCGTCATCGAGGATCCCGCGGAGCCGCGACGATTGGCGGCCCCCGTGCGGGGGCGAATCGCGTTCGAAGACGTCTGGTTCCGCTATGCGACGCCGGAGGAGGACGCCGAAGGCGGACCCGCTGGAGCGCTCGCCTCGGCTGCCGCGCTCGAGGGAGCCGAAGGACGCGTCGGCGATGCTGCCGCACCCGACGACGGATGGGTCCTGCGGGGGATCGACTTCGCCGTGGACCCGGGTCAACGGCTCGCCTTCGTGGGCGCCACCGGCGCGGGCAAGACCACGCTCTTCAGCTTGCTCATGCGGTTCTACGAGCCGCAGAAGGGGCGAATCACGCTCGATGGCGTGGACATCCGCGAGTTCGCGCTCACCGATCTCCGCCGACAGATGGGGCTCGTGCTCCAGGACGTGTACCTGTTCTCCGGCACCGCGGCGAGCAACATCGCGCTCGATCGCGCGAGGGTGGGCGATGACGAGGTTCGGCTCGCCGCCGAGCAGGTCGGAGTCGATCGACACCTGGCTCGGCTGCCCAGGTCGTTCGATGAGCCGCTCAGCGAACGCGGGAGCAACCTGTCGGTCGGCGAGCGACAGCTCGTGTCCTTCGCGCGAGCGCTCGCGGGCGACCCGCCGATCCTGTTGCTCGACGAGGCGACGAGCTCGGTGGACTCGGAGATCGAGGCGCAGATCCAGGATGCGCTCGAGACGCTCATGCGAGGTCGCACGAGCATGGTGATCGCGCACCGACTGTCCACGATCCGTGGAGCGGACCGGATCCTCGTCCTTCACCACGGCCGGATCCACGAGTCGGGCACCCATGAGGCGCTGATCGAGCGCGGAGGATTGTACGCGGAGCTCCACCGATTGCAGTTCCAGCGCCCGACGGCGGCTGCGTGAGCCGGCCCGACGAGCGGGACTCCGTCTCGGCGTTCGGTCGAGCCCCGTGACCGCATTGCTCGACGCGGCCGCGGCGGTCGACCCGCGCGTCGTCCTGCTCCTGATGTTGGGGGCGCTCGACGTCTGGGCGACGACGCTCGTCTGGTTCTCCACGTCCGCGACCCGCGACAAGGTCCTGTGGACCGTGATCATCATCGGGTGTCCGATCATCGGGTGTTTCTTCTGGTACGTGTTCGGACCCAAGTGGCGTCCGAGATCGAGCTAGCGTGCGCTATCTCGGGAACAAGACGAAGCTGATCCCGTTCATCCTCGGTGAGGTGGAGCGCCTCATCGATCGGCCCGGGACCGCGTGCGACCCCTTCGCCGGTACGGCCAGCGTCGCCGCCGCGCTCAAGCGGTCCGGGTGGGCGGTGCACTCCGGCGATTTGCTCTCGGCGTCGTACGCGCTCCAGGTGGCGCGCGTCCAGCTCGACCGTACACCGCGCTTCGACCGCGGATTGCTCCCATCGGGGGTCGCGAACGGCGCGCGGTCCGTCTCCTACCGCGACCTGCTCGCGTGGCTGTCCGCCCAGACCAAGCCGGGCTTCGTCTCGGAGCATTACACGCTCGCGGGTGCGGAAGGGCGAGCTCACGGGCGCATGTATTTCTCACCGAGCAACGGCGGACGCATCGATGCGATCCGTGACCTGATCCAAGGGTGGGAGAGCCAGGGGCGCATCACCCGGTCGCAGGGCCAGCTTCTTCGCGCGACGCTGATCGAGGCGGCGGATCGGGTGGCGAACACCACGGGTGTGTATGCCTCGTTCGTGAAGACGCTCCAGCCCAACGCGGCCCGGACGCTCGAGCTGAAACCGATCCGGCCGACGCCACGACCGCGGGGGAGCGGTCGTTCCCGTGCGTTTCGCGGCGACGCGGCGGCCCTCCTCGAGAAGGTCGGGACGATCGACCTCGTCTATCTCGATCCCCCCTACAACAGCCGCCAGTATCCGGGCTACTATCACATCCCGGAGCTGCTCGCGGTCGGCTGGTCGGATCCTCCCCGGATTCGCGGCAAGACCGGCTTGATCCCGGACGAAGCGCTGCGGTCGGACTGGTGTCGAAAGAGCGAGGCCGAGGGCGCCTTTCGCGAGGTGCTCGAGGCCTCCGACGGGAGACACGTGCTGTTGAGCTACAACGACGAGGGACTCCTTCAAGAGCAGCAGATCGAAGCCGCCCTACGGGAGCGTGGGATCGCCGACACGTATCGGGTGGTCGACCGTCCGTACAAGCGGTATCGAGCCGATGCGGACGGGCCTGCGCGCACATACGCGCGTGACGACGTCAAGGAGCGCTTGTATTACATCCGATGCAGGTGACCGCGAGCCGGGAACGAGTCGTGCGCCCCCGTGTCTAAGGCCGCTATGCGCGCTGGGACAAGGTAACGAGCGATGAGCGTAGACGATCGGATCCGGGGCGGGAGCGCTACGAAGCGGGTCCCACGCTGGCTCGTCGGCGTGGTGTTCGTTTTCGCCGGCTGCTCGCCGACCTACGTCCTCCGGGCGGGGTGGGAGGAGGCGCGCATCCTCTCGGGCCGACGACCGATCCGGGCCGTCGTGCACGACACGACGGTCTCCCGAGAGACACGGGACAAGCTTCGGCTCGTGCTCGACGCGCGCGACTTCGCGGAACGCGACCTCGGTCTGACCCCGGGCAAGAGCTACGAGACGTTCACGCAGCTCCACCGCGACACGCTCGCGCTCAACGTGCTCGCCGCACCCGAGTTCGCGCTCCGTTGGAAGACCTGGTGGTTCCCCATCGTCGGCAACGTGCCCTACAAAGGCTTCTTCGACTTCGACCAGGCGCACGAGCTCGCCGCCCGTCTGAGGGCGGATGGCTACGACGTATCGGTACGACCGGTGTCTGCGTTCTCGACCTTGGGTTGGTTTCCGGATCCGATCATGTCCACGACCCTCCGTCAGGACAGTCTCGGGCTGGTCGACACGGTGATCCACGAGATCACCCACAGCTCGTTCTTCCCGTCGGGTCAGGCGAACTTCAACGAGAGCTTCGCCAACTTCGTGGGCGCTCGCGGGGCGATCGCGTTCTTCTGCGACGCGGTTCGGGACGAGAGCATGTGTCAGCGCGCACGGGTACGTTGGGAGGATACGCGGATCTTCGGGCGGTTCTTCCATTCGCTGCTCGATCCGCTCGAAACCATCTACGCCTCCGACCGGAGCGACGAGGAAAAGCGAATCGCGAAGCGGGCGGCGTTCGAGGACGCGGCCCGGCGGTTTGAGACGGAGTACAAGCCGCTCCTCGAGGCGCGGCAATACGGATCCTTCGATCCGTCCGCCCTCGACAACGCGTGGGTGCTCGGGCGGGTCTTGTACTACACGCGACTCGATGACTTCGAGGAAGTGTTCCAGTCGAACGCCGACCTCGCGACGACGCTCGAGATTCTGATCCGCGAGGCGGCGAGCGGCGATCCGTGGGAAGCCCTGGGGCGGCTCGCATCGACGGAGGAAACGCCGTGACCGATTCGTTTCGCTGCACCCGCTGTGATCGCGACGACTCCGGCCGAGTCGAGCGCCCGCCGTTCCCCAGCGAGCTCGGAACGAGGATCCAAGCCGAGATCTGCGCCGAGTGCTGGGAGGAGTGGAAGGAGCGGCAGATGCTCCTGATCAACCACTACGGGCTCAAGCTCCACGAGGCTCCGGCTCGCGAGTACCTGTACGCGAACCTGCGGTCTTTCCTGTTCGGAGAGGGCGAGCCCCCCGCGGACGTGGATGCGTCGCAGCAGGGCTCGGTCGAGTGGTGATGCGGGGTCGGCGTGGCCTCAGGAGACCAGGAGGTTGATCAGCCGGTCCGGCACGTGGATGACCTTGCGGATCTCGCCGCCGTTCAGGTGACGGGCCACGTTCTCCTCCGCCACCGCTGCCTCCTGCACGGCCTCCTGGCTCGCGCCTCGCGCCACGCGGATCGTGGCCCGCAGCTTTCCGTTCACCTGCACGGGCAGATCGAGCTCATCGACGACGAGCACCGCGGGGTCGTACGCCGGCCACTCCGCGTGATCGAACACGCTCGGGGCGCCACCCAGACGCTCCCATAGCTCTTCCGCGATGTGCGGCGCGATCGGCGCCAGAAGCACCGCGAGCGGCCTCACCTCGTCGAGCGATGCGGTGCGACCGCCGGCTCGAATCGTGTTCAGGTAGTCCATGAGCGCGGCGATGGCCGTGTTGTAGTCGAGGCTCTCGAGATCCTCCGTGACCTGCTTGATCGTCGCGTGTAGGGCTCGCTCGACCGCTGGATCTTCGAAGCCTTCCCGACCCGCCTCGAGGGCGTCGGTGACGCTCGCCCACACCTTGTTGAGGAACCGCCGAGGTCCGGCCATGCCGCTGTCGCGGAAGTCTCCCCCGACCTGGAACGGGCCGAGGAACATGAGATACATCCGGAACGTGTCCGCCCCGAACCGGACGATGTAGTCATCGGGGAGGATCACGTTCCCGCGCGACTTCGAGATCTTCGCTCCTTCCTTGATCAGGAGCCCGTGCTTTCGGAAACGCGCGTAGGGCTCCTCGATCTCCAGGTGTCCGAGGTCCTTGAGCACCATCGTCAGGAACCGCGAGTAGAGTAGGTGCAGCACGGCGTGCTCCTCGCCGCCTATGTAGCTGGCGACGGGGAGCCACGTACGCGTGCGATCCGCGTCGAAGGGGCGGTCGTCGTATTCGGTCGACGGGTATCGCAGGAAGTACCACCCGGAGTCGAGGAACGTGTCGGACACGTCGGTCTCCCGGTGCGCCTCTCCACCGCACTCCGGACAGGTCGTCTCGTAGAACTCCTCGACGCGCGCGAGCGGGCTCACCCCGGTCGCCGTCGGACGGAAATCCTCGACGTACGGGAGCAGGACGGGGAGGTCTTGCTCGCGTACCGCGCGCGGACCGCAGGCCTCGCAGTAGATGACCGGGATCGGCGGCCCCCAGTAGCGCTGCCGCGAGATACACCAGTCGTGCAGCCGGTAGTTGACCCGCTCTTCGGCCAGTCCGCGCTCGGCCAGCCACTCGACGATCGCGCGACCGCCCGCGATCGCCTCCATGCCGCTGAACCGGTCCGAGTTGATGAGGACCTCGTCCGCCGTATGCTCGACGAAGGCCCCGTCTCCCACCCCGAGATCCGCCGACGTCGGATCCGTACCGTCGGGAAGGGCGTCGCGTGAGCAGACGACCGGTAGGATGTCCAGCCCGTGCGCACCCGCGAATTGGTGGTCGCGCTCGTCGTGACCCGGCACGGCCATGATCGCCCCGGTGCCGTATCCCATCAGCACGTAGTCCGCGATCCAGATGGGGATTTCGGCACCCGTCGCCGGGTTTACCGCGTACCCACCCGTGAAGACACCCGTTTTCTCTTTCTCCTCGGTCTTCTGACGCTCGACGAGGTCCACGGAGGCCGCTTCCCGCGCGTAGGCCTCGACCTCCCGTCGGCGATCGTCCGTCGTGACGACATCGACGAGCGGGTGCTCGGGTGCAAGCACCATGAACGTGGCGCCGAAGACCGTGTCGGGTCGCGTCGTGAAGACCTCGATCGTCTCGTCGCCGGCGTCGTGACCGGAGATCGGGAACCGCAGCGATGCGCCGTGGGAGCGCCCGATCCAGTTCGACTGCGCCGTCTTGGTCGAGGGCGACCAGTCGATCCATTCGAGATTGTCGAGCAGCCGGTCGGCGTACTTCGTGATCTTGAAGAACCACTGGCTCAGCTGCCGCTGCTCGACCGGCGTATCGCAGCGCTCGCAACGTCCCGCGATCACCTGTTCGTTGGCGAGCACGGTCTGACAGGACGGACACCAGTTGACCGGCGCCTCCTTCTTCTCCGCCAACCCGGCGTTGAAAAGCTGGACGAAGAGCCACTGCGTCCACTTGTAGTACGCGGGATCGGTCGTATCGACCGTGCGCGACCAATCGGTCATGAGACCCGCCGCACGCAGCATCCGCTCGAAGTTCCGGATGTTGGACGGGATGAGCTCCATCGGGTGCGTCTCGACCTTGAGCGCGTGGTTCTCGGAGTGGATCCCGAACGCGTCGTACCCGATGGGCTCGAACACGTCGTCGCCCTGTAGCCGCCGGAAACGCCCGTAGATGTCCGCACCGGTGAATGCGTACAGGTTCCCGACGTGGAGCCCTTCCGCGGAAGGGTACGGATACATCATGAGGTTGAAGAACGGACGCTCGGCGGCATCGAGATCGGGCTCGTTGGTCCGATGCTCCTCCCAGAACGTCTGCCACTTCGCTTCGACAGCCGCTGGCTCGTACGTCACGGTCGTCTACCGGCGTTCGGTCGTGGAATAAACGAGACGGCGGCCCCGGTCGGGGTCCGCCGTCGACACCCCCAAGATGGCTCGGATGCGCGGGTCGAACAACGTGCTTTCCGCTGACGGCCGGAGCCGTTCCACGCGGCCCCGGTCGTCGAGCGGTCGCCCGTTACGCGCCCGCCTGGCCCTTGGCCAGCGCGTCATCCACGCCCCACTTCCCACCGCCGTTGGCCCACAGAAAGAGGAAGATGAAACAGAAGAGGACGGCGCGTTCGCCGCCGTTCGCGATCGGCCAGAAACCGCTCGGGAAATGGCGCCACCAGAAAGCCACCGCCATCTGGCCCGCGAGGATGAACGCCACGTACCGGGTCTTGACCCCCAGGATGATCAGGATACCACCCAGGAACTCGAGGATACCGGCGATCCCGATGGGCCACGAGAACGCGCTTACGCTCCCACCGTCGGGTCCGACTCCGCCAAACATGCCGAGTAGCTTCTGCGCTCCGTGCTGCCAAAACATGAGACCGGTCATGATCCGCAGCAGTGCGTGCGTGATGCCCTGCATCCCCTCGGGTGCGTTCATTGTGCCTCCTGGGTCCGGGTAACCGGCGACACACTCCGACAACGATTGGGAGTCGGCAAGAGTCGGCCGGCTTTGGTTGCTGCGCTTCGGGGCCGACCATACCCTTCGACCGACATGCCACAAGACGCCTCGTACCCTGGATCCATCCCGGTCAGCGTTGCGCTGGCCCTCCTCGCCTCGCTGCGCGACGTGGATACGCCGGACGACCCGGATGCGCTCGCCGAGACGGATCTTCCGCTCAATCTGCGGCGCCGACTCGGGCTATCGAGCGTCGTGGTCGATCAGATCAAGCGATACGAGCGACGAAAGGGTGACGTGAGCGCGACCGAAGTCGCCAGTCTCTTCGAGCTGATCGGTCGTCGACCGGACGCCGCGACCGTGTTCAACGACGCGGGGCGCCGGATCGCGCGTCGCGCGCTCGACGAGCGCCGGATCGGAGCGCGCTTGGGGATCAAGCTGCTCCCTCAAGGGCTTCGACGGCGACGAGCGTGGTCGCGAGTGCGTCGGATCGCCCGAGAGCTCTGTCCCGGATCGATCTCCCGCGTGGAGCGTAAGCCGGGCGCGCTCGTCATCGAGGGCGGGCTCCCCGCGCACGCCGCGCACGATGGCGCCGGCTGCGCGTTGCTCGCGGGCGCGATCGAGTCCGTGTTCGCCGAGTACCGAGGAGGGGAAGGTCGCGTGCACCACGCCTCCTGCGAGGCGACGGCAGGATCGTGCTGCTCGTGGGAGATCCTGGAGAACGGGGCGGTGGTGGCGGGGCCGGCCGACCCGGGAACGGACCCGGCCCCCGACGATTCGTACGCGACGGCCGCCGCGACCGCCGGGGCGGAGGACATCGAGGGGCCGCGAGAAGAGCCTGTCGCGAGCGGATAGCGCGCTCCATCGCCGGCACGCCGGGACGCGCCGTCGCTTCGCCCGGTCGTGGGCTCATCCCGACGACTCCGCGGCGGGCTCCACATGGACGGTCACGTCCGCGAATTCCATTTCCGCCGCGATGATCCGCTCGACCTCGTCGGCGATCTCGTGCGCGCTGACCACCGTCTCCCGGTGGGCGACGTGGATCGTGAGCTCGGCGAACCCCTCGCCGGGGCGACCACGCGATCGGATCTGGCTCGTCCCCCGCACCCCCTCGATCGAAGCGGCCAGCGACTCGATCGCGGCGGGGTCCATGGCGCGTTCATCGACGAGGACCGGGATCGTCTCACGCAGGATTCCGTAGCCCGAGCGAGCGACGACCAGCGCGACGACGATCGCCAGGATCGCGTCCGCGCTCTCCCAGTCGAAGACGGCCATGAGCGCGATGCCGACGAGAACGGCGGCCGTCACGAGCACGTCGGAGGCGGTGTGGCGAGCGTCGGCGGCCAGGATCTCGCTCGAGAGACGTTTGCTCGCCCGGTTTTCGCCCCAGGCGACGGCGCCGTTCACGACCATGGCGCCGGCCAGCACGCCGATGGTCAACGGCTCGATGTTCGGCGGAGCCCCACCGGTGACGAGTCGGCCGACCGCGCCCTGTAGCAGCTCGAAACACGTGATGGAGAGAAACCCGGCCACCGCGAGCGCCGCGAGCGTCTCGAACTTCCCGTGTCCGTAGGGGTGCTCATCATCGGGGGGCGCGGCCGCAAGCCGCATCGCCGCCAGGCCGACCAGGTTGTTGACCGCGTCGATCCCGGAGTGCGCCGCGTCGCCCAACACCGCGATCGATCCGGAACGGAGGCCCACGTAGAGCTTTGCCGCGATCACCGCGAGGTTGGCTCCGAGCACCCACGTCAGCACTCGTCGCACTTCGCCACGACGCGCCGAGGTCCGGGGCATTCCGATCGACGGTCCCTCAGCCGCCCCGGTTTGGCCCATTACCGGAAGCGGCGTCCTCGTTCGAATCGTGGACGTGTACGCTCACGGGGCTCTTCTTCCTCCTCTTCCTCGGCTCGATCGTCGACCTCGCTTCGCAGCGGCCGTCGACCACCACGCAACAACCAGCTCAGCGGGGACTCCCGGGGCGCGCGACCGGTTCGCTCGTACTTCTCGTACATCCCGGGGTACCCGAGCCCGGCCCAGATCCCGAAGGCGAAGGCCAACAGCGCGGGAATCAACAAGATCACGAGCAACGTACCGTCGCTCATGGGCCGATTCCGGGGAGCGAAATCTCCATACTCACGATCCTAGCGTGCGGCTCCGGGCTTTCTTGCGCCCTCGAGCGCGCGCCGTCTAATGTCACGCTCCCGCGAGCCGCCGGGCTCGCTAAATGGCGGCACTGGCCGGATCGAGACAAGCGTCGGCCGTCGCGCGCGTACCTGCCGGTGAGCCCCTGATGACCGAACACCACCGAGAAATCGATGTCCTGCTCGACGAGCAGCGGACGTTCGACCCGCCCGCATCTTTCGCGGCGGCGGCGCATGTGAACGATCGCGGGCCGTACGAGCGAGCCGATGTCGATCGTCTCGACTTCTGGGCGGGGTTGGCGCGTGAGCTCGATTGGTTCGAGACCTGGGAGCAGGTGCTCGACTGGCGGCCCCCGTTCTCGAAGTGGTTCGTCGGTGGAAAGCTGAACGCGGCGCACAACTGTCTCGATCGGCACCTGGAGCGGATCGGCGACAAGACCGCGCTCATCTGGGAGGGAGAGCCGGGCGACGTCCGCACGTTTACGTATCGGGAGCTCCACGCGGAAGTCGGTCGGCTCGCGAATGCACTCAAAGGGCTCGGGGTGAGCAGGGGCGATCGCGTCGCGATCTATCTTCCGATGGTCCCCGAGGCCGCGGTCGCGATGCTGGCGTGCGCGCGGATCGGCGCGGCGCATTCCGTCGTGTTCGGCGGGTTCTCGCCACAGTCACTCCGCGACCGGATCGAGGACGCGAGCGCGACATGCGTCATCACCGCGGATGGCGGATACCGGCGCGGCGGCATCGTGCCGCTGAAGGCGAGCACCGACGCCGCGATCGAAGGGCTCGACTACGTGGAGAGCGTGGTGGTGGTCCAGCGCTCCGCTGCCACCGACCCGAAGACCGCGCCGTACGGGTCCGACGTCGACGTACCGTCCTGCGAGATGACGGAGGGTCGGGATCACTGGTACCACGACCTGGTCGCCGAGGCGTCGCCGGAGTGCCCGCCCGAGGTCATGGACGCGGAGGACTTGCTGTTCATCCTCTACACCTCGGGGACGACCGGGAAGCCGAAGGGGGTGATGCACACGACCGGCGGCTACATGACGCAGGTCACGGCCACGTGCAAGTGGGTGTTCGATCTCAAAGACGACGACATGTTCTGGTGTACCGCCGATGTCGGCTGGGTGACGGGGCACTCCTATATCGTCTATGGACCGCTGGCCAACGGGGCCACCGCACTGATGTACGAGGGCGCACCCAACTGGCCGGACCGCGGGAGGTTCT
>JAKSCH010000292.1 GCA_022360695.1 Gemmatimonadota bacterium | reverse complement strand
GGGCATCCAACCGGCAACGCCGTCCTGCGGGGCGTCGGTAGGGCCATCGAGATGTCCATCCGAAGCACCGACATCGCCGGCCGGTACGGCGGTGATGAGTTCGTGCTCTTGCTGGTCGACGCGGACTTCGACGGTGCCGTCCGTGTCGCCGAGGATGTACGCCGTCGCATCGCCGATCTGCGCGTGCCCATCGAGAACGGAACCGTGGGTACGACCGCCAGTCTCGGGATTTCATTTCACACCGGCAGCGAAGGTTCCTTGGTGAGCATCGACGACTTATTCGCTGAGGCCGATGCAGCGCTGTACATTGCGAAGGCACATGGGGGGAATCGGGTGCATCCGGAGGTGAGGGAGGGGACCCCTCGATGACGCAGGAGCAAAAAGAGCCGCAGGAAAGCCCCGAGGCCATCGGTCTCGATCCATGGGGGCTGCGAAGAGTCGAGCGCCTACTCCGAACCGTGGAGGGCGTCGACTCCCTCAAGATCGTTCCCGATGGTCACGGAGCGATCGACGAGATTCACGTTCTTTCCAGTTCCGGGCTGGGCGCGAAACAAATCGTCCGGAACATCGAGTCCGCGCTCCTCGCGCAGTTCGGACTCCAATCGACCATCGCAAGATCTCGATCGCCCACGTACGAGAGCAGGATCTACCGCTCACCCTTCCGCAGGAAGAACCCGAGCCCGAACCTGCCGTCCAACCGCGACGCATCATCCTACGCGGCTTCCACGTCGACCGTCGCGCAGGCGAGCGGGTGCTTTGCCGAGTGCGGCTCGGTGAAGACGACAAGACGTTCGAGGGACAAGCCCAAGGTCCCGATTACGCAAGAGCTCGACTCGAGGTCGCGGCGCAAGCAGTCCTGAACGCGCTCTCTCGAGCCACGGAAGGCGCATCGACGTTCGCCGTCGAGGGAATCTCTCAGATCGATGTGCTCGGTCGCAGACTCGTCGTCGCGATCGTGCACGCGTCCGCTGGACGTGCTACCCTGTCGCTCCCCGGAATCGCGGAGGTCCGTGATTCCGTTGAAGAAGCAGTTGTCCTGGCTTGTTTGAACGCGACCAACCGGTGGATGGCGGAGTAGCCCAAACCGCCTTCCCACCGGCCGCACGAACACGTTAGGAGAAAGGCACCTACAAGCCTCCGAAAGCCTCACGCATAGCGAAGCGAACCTCCGAGCGGAGTACTACCTGCGCGCCCACCTAGCGGAATGGGTGCGACTCCCATGAAAAGGAGGAGGCTATATGTGGGCTCTCGCGCTCGCAGCGTTGGCCGGCCTGATTAAGGCATAGTAGGCGTGGGGCTTTGGGAGGCTTAACTCATGTCCACGTCCGCCAAGTTTCGCCGATTCAGCCTCATTACGCTATTGCTCAGCGTGCCGTGCGTTACGCTGGTCTTCATCTACTTCCCACCCACCCTCACTACTCGCTGGATCGTCGCCGTCGGTACGCTGCTTTTGCTCGCGGTACTGAGTTCATACCTAGCCCTTACCGTAACGGAAGGTGGTGCGTCGACCGCGGTTGATTT
>JAKSCH010000469.1 GCA_022360695.1 Gemmatimonadota bacterium | reverse complement strand
GGCGAGACCGAGGCGCCCCGAGGGCTCCGCGAGGCGCTCGCGGTCGGAAACCGTCTCCAGGATGTCCTGACCGAGAACTTCTCGCCCGGTCGCTCGGGGAACGACATACTCCGAGGCGCGCTCGGGCAGGCGGCGGCCGAAGGGATCGATGCGACGATCTACACCCACCCGATCGGATTCCACGGACACGGGGCGGGGCCCACGATCGGTCTCTGGGACCGGCAAGGGGGCGTGCCCGGGCGAGGCGACTATCCGCTGTTCCCCGATACCGCGCACTCGATCGAGCTCAACGCCGCGGTCTCGATCCCGGAGTGGAGCGGTCAGACCATCCGCATCATGCTGGAAGAAGACGCCTTCTTCGACGGCGAGCGGACGTGGTACATCGACGGGCGTCAGACCGAGCTGTGGCTGATCCCGCGGTGACGGGCTGATTTCACGCATCGACCGCTCGCCTCGTTCTCGATTCGGTCGGAGACTCGAACCGTCGGAGCCCGAATGAGCCGGCACCGCTTTCTCCAGGTCGACGCCTTCACGACGACCGCATTGGCGGGGAACCCCTGCGCCATCGTATTCGACGCCGACGAGCTACCCGTCGAGACGATGCAGGCGGTCGCGCTCGAGATGAACCTCTCCGAGACGGCGTTCCTCATGACGTCGGATGAGGCCGACGTTCGCGCGCGCTACTTCACGCCGGCGGAGGAGATCCCGTTGGCCGGTCACCCGACGATCGCGTCGATGCACGCCTTGGTCGAGGAAGGTCGGTTGACCCTCGACGGCGAGCGCGAGGTGTCGCTCCAGCTCGAGGCCGGCGTGATTCCGGTGACCCTGACCCGGTCGCCGGGGGGAGGCATACGGGTGACCATGCGCCAGCTCGCGCCGCGGTTCGAACGCCGGTACGAGGCTCGCGATGTCGCGCCCGCCTTCGGCCTCGACCCGGACGACCTCGTTCCCGACGTGCCGATCGAGACGGTGAGCACCGGGACGCGGCAGCTCATGATCCCCGTGCGGTCGCACGACGCGCTCCGACGCGCGCGCGTCGACGTCGACCGGTACACGGCGCTCCGCGAGGAGGGCGATTTCTTCAGTCCGCACCTCTTCTGCACCGAGGGAGCCACGCCCGCCGGCGACACCTTCGCGCGCCATTTCGGCGTCCCGCCGGACACGCCCGAGGACCCGTTCACCGGCTCCGCGACCGGTGGAATGGCCGCGTTTCTCTGGCGGCACCGGATGATCCCGGGTCCGCGGTTCACCGCCGAGCAGGGGCATTGGATGGGTCGTCCGGGGGCCGCTCGGGTAAAGGTGCTGGGACCACCGGACGCGATCGAGGGCGTCCTCGTGGCGGGCGAAGCGGTCACGGTGGTCGAGGGGGTGTTGAGCCTGCCGTGATCTCCTTCGTCGTGCCCGCCTACAACGAGGAGCCGCTGATCGAGGGCACGCTGTCCGCGATCCGCGAGGCGGCCGGGGCGCTCGACGAGCCGTTCGAAACGATCGTCGCCGACGACGCGTCGACGGATGGCACCGTCGAGCGGTCGCGCGCGGCCGGGGCGGCCATCGTCGAGGTGGCCTATCGGCAGATCGCCGCCACGCGAAACGCGGGGGCCGCCGCGTCGGGCGGCGACCGATTGATCTTCGTCGACGCCGATACGCTCGTGAACCCCCCCGTGGTGGTCGCGGCGCGCGACGCGTTGGCGGATGGGGCGATCGGAGGCGGCGCCCGCGTTCGTTTCGATGGCGCGGTCCCGCTCTACGCGAGGGCCGGCGCCGCCTGGCTCAACTTCTCGTTCGGTCTTGCACGACTCGCCGCGGGTTGTTTCATCTTCTGTCGTCGAGATGCGTTCGATACGGTCGGAGGGTTCGATGAGCGCTACTACGGGGCGGAGGAGATCTGGCTCAGCCGCGCGCTCAAGCGTCATGGACGGTTCGTGATGCTCCGCGAAGGCGTGCTCACCTCCGGACGAAAGGTCCGTGCCCATTCTCCGTGGGAGATCGGCCGGATCACGGCCGGGCTGCTGCTCGGCGGTCCGAGGGCGGCGCGGAAGCGAAGCACGTTCGACATCTGGTACGACGGTCGCCGCGAGGATCCCGACCCCTCGAGGTAGGCCTCCACGCGAGGAGCGAGCCGTGAGCCCACTTCGGACTTCTGGCGCCCCGCGGTGCGGGGCGGCCGCCTTGGGGTGCCTGGCCCTGAGCGCCTGCGTCGCCGCGCCCGCGTTCGACGCGTCGACCCGCGCCGCCGTCGAGACGGAGATCCGGGGGACGCTCCGAGCGTTCGAGGCCGCGGTCGCGACCGGAGATGCGCGCACGATCGCGTCGTACTACGCCGATCGAGACGACTTCCTGTGGCTCGAGGACGGCCGCGTGAGCTACGAGAGCGTCGGCGCGGTCGAGGCGTCGATCGCGGCGGTCGCCGGTCAAATGAGCTTCTCGCGGCTCACGCTGTCCGAGTCGACGATCACCGCGCTCGATCCGAACGCGGCGCACGTGACGATGCTGTTCGATCAGTCGTTCGGGGCCGACGCGGACACGATCCGGTACTCGGGCGCCATGAGCGCCGCCATGGTGCGCACCGAGGACGGGTGGAAGTTCCTCCGCGGGCATACGTCGACGCCGAGCCGAAGGGACTCGTGATGCCCCCGGCACGTCGGCGGTACGCGATCCCGCGACGCGTAGGGGGCATGCTCGCGTACGGCGCGCTGCTCGTCGGCCTGGCGTCGACGAGCCGCGGGACGCTCGCCGCCCAGGAGCCCTACGCCTGGCTGATCACCGGACAAGACGCGGACGACTATCGGCTTCGCCGCGACGAAGACGTGGCGCGGACCGGCGAGGCCAGCATGCGGTTGGCCGCTCGCGGGAACCGCCGGAACAGCCAATGGGCGGTCAGCGTGCAGATGGTCGACGCCACCGCGTACCGAGGGAAGCGGATCCGCCTCGCCGGCTACGTGAAGGGAGACGAGCTCCGATCGGGCGGGCTGTGGCTCCGAGTGGACGGGATCCTCGACGGGAGCTACGCCATGCTCGCGCTCGACAATACCGAGGACCGGCGCGTCGAGGGCACGCAGGACTGGACCGAGACGGAGATCGTCGTCGACGTGCCGCCCGAGAGCGTGACGATCCTGTTCGGAGCGATGATCAACGGCGATGGAACGGTGTGGGTCGACGACCTGGTCCTCGAGGAAGCGCCCGACGCGGAGCCGACGTCGGGGGCCGAGGTCCAACGAACCGATAGCCCGTACGCCCGTCCGCCCGGCGTGTTCGGCGTACCGACCAATCTCGACTTCGAGACCGTGCCGGGCGGATCGTGACGAGCGCGATCGACGCGCTTCGTCCCATCGTCGACGAAGCCCGCTCCGCCCCGCCGCTCGGCCGTCCACCCCGAGCGCTCGGCGATCCGTTCCCCTGGGACTATCGCGGGCGCGCCGGCATCCTCGCGCGACACGCGGAGAGCGTGCTCGACCTGACGACCGGGACGGGCGACCTGCTCGGTTCCGTGCTCGACGCGGACAGGGTCGAGGCGTACGCGGTCGGGGCCGACCGACGGGCTCGCCACCTCCACGATGCGCGCGAGGGGCTTCACGAACGGGCGCAGCTTCTCCGCGCCACGCCGGAGCACGTCCCGTTTCGCGACCACGCGTTCGATCTCGTGCTGCTCCGCCATCGACCCTACGACGCGCGCCAGCTGGCCGCCCTCGTCGCACGCGGTGGCGCCATCCTGATGGAACAGATCCACGCCAGGAACTGGCACGAGCTGCGGACGTACTTCCCGAGGATCGGCGAGCGCGAGGACGACTTCGAGCGGAGCAAGAAGGTGTTCCGACGCTACGGCTTCGAGTTCATCGATGTCCGGTCGCACGATCGACCGATCGCGTTCGACGGGCTCGAGCACCTCGTGTACGTCCTCGCGTCGTCCCCTTGGATCGTCCCCGACTTCTCGCTCGATACCGATGGGGATGCCCTGCTGGAGCTCCAGGACGCCTTGGGCGACGAGCGCGGGATACTCCTCACCCGGAGCCGCTACGTGCTCGAGGTCCGCAGCCCGCCACCGATCGGCTAGGCGCGCGAGCGCTCACGAACGACTACGATGCCGTCACCGTCATACGGGAGGTTCCGAATGATCACAGGCGTTCACGCCATGCTCTTCCGGCGAGCGCGAGATCGGCGTCTACGAGCCGCATCACCCCACGGCGTCGGATCTACGAGGGCCCGCCGGCGCCTCATCACCGCGTGGCCGCTGCTCGCGGTCCTGGCCGCGTGCGAGGACGGCGAGCGTCTCCGCGCGGCGTCCGACGAAGCGCCCCTGATCGGTCAGCCGCTGCCCTCGCTCACGCTCACCGATCTCGGTCGGCAGCCGGTCGATCTCGAGCGATACGGCGGGCGGGCGATGCTCGTGAACCTGTGGGCGACGTGGTGCATCCCCTGTCTCGAGGAGATGCCCGAGCTCGAGGAGCTGCACGAGAGGTACGACGACGCCGACCTCGCCGTGGTCGGGATCTCGATCGATCACGTCGACCCCGAGCTCGTCGTCGCGTTCTTGGAAGAGAACGAGATCACGTACCCGAGCTACCTGGCCGACGGCATGACGCTGATCGAGGCGCTCGGTCTTGCGCCCGGCATCCCGCACACGCTGCTCGTCGACGCGGAGGGAACCGTGCGCGGCTACTGGCGCGGTCGCTTCCGTCCGTTCGAGCCCAACACCGCTGCCCTCATCGAGCGGGTCGTCACCGGCGGTGCGTAGCGTCCCCCGAGCGGAACGCGACCCGTCGGTCCGGACCCGTCCGCGGCGCGGTTCGGCGTGCCGAATGGCGAGCGGCGTGAGGCGCTGATGGAGATCCGGGCGATGACGCCCGGCGACTGGGACCGTGTCCGCGACATCTACTCGGAAGGGATCGCGACGGGCGACGCCACGTTCGACACCGAGCCGCCCGAGTGGGACGGCTGGGACGCGAGCCATTTGAGCGATTGCCGACTCGTCGCCGTGGTCGGGGGGGCCGTGGTCGGGTGGGCCGCGCTCAGCCCGGTATCGGAGCGGTGCGTCTACGGCGGCGTGGCGGAGGTCAGCGTGTACGTCGGCGAAGCGGGTCGAGGGCGGGGGATCGGCACCGCGCTGATCTCCGCCTTGGTCGAGGCCTCCGAGGACGCCGGCGTGTGGACCTTGCAAGCCGGCATCTTCCCCGAGAACGAAGCGAGCGTCCGCGCGCACGAGCGCGTCGGGTTCCGCACGGTGGGGCGACGGGAGGGGCTCGGGAAGATGGAGGGACGTTGGCGCGACGTCCTCCTGCTGGAGCGGCGCAGCTCCGTCGTCGGCGTGGATTGATGCGCGCCGGGGGCCGCCGGGTCCATCGTCGGCGGTAGGACGAGATCGGCGAGAACGGGGACGAAACGACCCGGTAACGTCGGGCGAAACGCCCCAAACCCCCTTGACGGATCCTGCAAGACCTGCGATGTTTAGCGCGTCTTGAACGGGCCCGAGGCCCGTGCGGGGCTGAGCAGGCAGCACGAAGTACCGGGGGGCCTCTCAACGGGCCGCCCGTTTTTTTTGCCTGTTCGTGGCGAGTGCCACGGCCCTGGCGTGGGGGATCCGCGTCGAATGGTCGGTCGGTGAGTACGGGTTTCCCGGCTCCGACGTGACTAGATGAAGGAGTAGGGAATGCGTACGAGAGGTACCGTGAAGTGGTTCAACGACCAGAAGGGCTTCGGCTTCATCACGCCGGAAGATGGGAGTAAGGACTGCTTCGTCCACCACTCGGCCATCCAGGCGGATGGCTTCCGAACCCTCAAGGAGGGTGAGGCCGTCGAGTTCGAGGTGACGGAAGGCACGAAGGGGCCAGCCGCCGAGAACGTGACCCGGATCGACGCCGTCTGACGACGAGCT
This sequence comes from Gemmatimonadota bacterium, assembly GCA_022360695.1. Lineage (GTDB taxonomy): Bacteria > Gemmatimonadota > Gemmatimonadetes > Palauibacterales > Palauibacteraceae > Palauibacter. The sequence continues at coordinate 4,494 of JAKSCH010000469.1, read as the reverse complement.
GACAACCGGAACATCCGAGGCCGCCCGGTTCGCCGGGCGGCCTTTTTTTGTCGGCGCGTCGGGGCTCGCGGCGCGTTCGGCGGGTTGTCGGCAAACCGGGATCGCCTATCATCTCCCTTCACGCTTCAAGTCCCACGAAGTGGAGGTGACTCGTGCGCCCCGTCTCGCAAACCGCCCGGCCCGGTCGAGCTTCGCTGTTCGCCGTCCTCGCGCTGGGCCTCGTCCACGCCCCGAGCGTCGCGCAAGCCGGCGCGGAGTCCGGCCCGCTCCAGGTCGAGGATCTGTTCGAGCTCGAGATCGCGGCCGATCCGCAGATCTCGCCCGACGGGCGATCCGTCGTCTACGTGCGGCAGCGTGCCGACGTCATGACGGACCGCCGGTTCTCGAACCTCTGGATCGTGGGGACCGACGGGACCGGCCACCGTCCGCTGACCACCGGCGACTTCTCCGACGCCAGCCCGCGCTGGTCGCCCGACGGGACTCGGCTTCTGTTCGTCTCCGATCGGACCGGGGACGCGCAGATCCACGTCCGCTGGATGGACACCGGCGAGACGTCGGTCGTGACGAACATCACCGAGCCGCCCTCGTCGCCGCGGTGGTCCCCCGATGGCTCGATGATCGCGTTCGGCAAGCTCGTCCCGGTCGACGCCCCCGCGATCTCCGGGATGCCGACGCCGCCCGAGGGCGCCGAGTGGGCCGAGCCCGCGCGCGTGGTCGAGCGGCTCGTGTATCGGTTCGATCAGCTCGGGTATCTGCCGCACGGGTACTACCATGCGTTCGTGATCCCGGCCGAGGGCGGCACGCCGCGTCAGATCACGAGCGGACGAGCCCACTGGGGAGGGCTCGGGATCGGCGGTCTCCAGCTCTCGTGGGGACCGGAGAGCGAGTCGCTCTTCCTCTCGCACGACCCGACGTCCGACGGGAAAGAAGTGTTCGTCGGCGACACCGAAGTGTTCGAAGTCCGGATCGCCGATGGGTCCGCGACCCAGCTCACGGATCGTCGCGGACCGGACGACGCGCCGATCGCGTCGGCCGATGGCCGGCACGTGGCGTACTTCGGGATGGACGATCGGTACCAGGGGTTCCAGCTCACGCATCTCTACGTCATGAACCGCGACGGAAGCGGGGCCCGATCGTTGAGCGACGGGTTGGACCGAAGCCCCTACAGCGCCACCTGGGCGCCGGATGGCTCCGGGCTGTACGCGCTCTACGACGACGAAGGCGTGACGAAGGTCGGGTGGTTCGGTCTGGACGGTGCGCGCCGCGTGCTCGCGGAGGGGGCGGGCGGCGTGGCGCGCGCCTACTCGGGCGCCTCGTACTCGGTCGCGAACGACGGCTCGTTCGCGATGAACTACACCACGCCCGCGCTGCCTTCGGACATCGCGTTCGTCGGGCGCGACGAGAGCGTGCGGGTGCTGACGAGCGTCAACGCCGACCTGCTCGCGAAGCGGACGATCGGGGAGGTCGAGGAGATCTGGTACGAGTCGTCCCACGATGGACGACCCGTCCAGGGGTGGATCATCAAGCCCCCCGATTTCGACCCGTCGCGGCGCTACCCGCTGATCCTCGAGATCCACGGCGGGCCGTTCGCGAACTACGGGCCTCGGTTCGACATCGAGAAGCAGCTCATGGCGGCCGAGGGGTACGTCGTCCTCTACACAAACCCCCGCGGGAGCACGAGCTACGGAGAGGAGTTCGCGAACCTCATCCACCACGCGTACCCGGGGGACGACCTGTACGACCTCCAGTCGGGCGTGGATGCCGTCATCGAGAAGGGCTACGTCGATCCCGACGAGCTCTATGTCGTGGGCGGTAGCGGCGGCGGGGTGCTCACCGCGTGGCTGGTCGGTCACACCGACCGGTTCCGCGCCGCGGTCTCGTGGTACCCCGTGATCAACTGGTACAGCTTCGTCCTCACCGCGGACATGGCCGCGTACGGCGTGCGGTACTGGTTCCCCGGCCTGCCGTGGGACAACGTCGAGCACTACGAGTCGCGCTCGTTGCTGAGCGTCGTCGAGAACGTCCGGACGCCGACCCGCATCGTGACGGGAGAAGAGGACTATCGCACCCCGATGTCGGAGTCGGAGCAGTACTTCAAGGCGCTCAAGCTGCTCGGGGTCGAGACGTCGCTCGTCCGCTTCCCGGGTGAGCCCCACGGCATCCGTCGCCGCCCGAGCCACCACATCGGGAAGATGCTCTCGACGCTCGAGTGGTTCCGACGCTACGCGGCGACCACGTCGTGAGCCGCCGGCGCGGGGGACGCGGGGCGCCCGACGCGCGGGTCCGGCCGACCGTCGCGCTCGCGTGTGCGATCGGCGCGCTCGGTGCGACGCCCGCGCTCGCACAACGGGCGCTGGATGCGGATGGGCTGGAGGCGCTCAAAGACGAGTCGGTCGAGCTCGTTCGCGACTACATCCGCGTGAACACGGTCAACCCGCCGGGCAACGAGACGCGCGCGGTGGAGTTCTTCGCGCGCATCTTCGACGCCGAGGGCATCGCGTACGAGACGGCCGAGTCCGCGCCCGGACGCGGGAACATCTGGGCTCGAATCGAAGGGGGCGATGAGCCCGCCGTCATCCTGCTACACCACACGGATGTCGTCCCCGCCGACGCGGATCACTGGACCGCGGATCCGCTCGGCGCCGAGGTGCGCGATGGGCTGATCTACGGCCGTGGCGCGCTCGACACCAAGACGCTCGGCATTCTCCATCTCCAGGCCTTTCTCGCGCTCCATCGATCGGGTACGCCCCTCGACCGTGACATCATCTTCATGGCCACCGCCGACGAGGAGGCGGGCGGTCTCTTCGGCGCCGGGTGGCTCGTCGAGAACCGGTCCGAGCTGTTCGAAGACGTCGGGTACGTCCTCAACGAGGGCGGTGGCGGCACCGTGAGCGCCGATCGGGTGGACTTCGGCATCGAGGTCACGCAGAAGGTGCCGGTGTGGCTCCGGCTCGTAGCGACCGGGACGCCGGGTCACGGCTCGATGCCGCGCGCGGAGTCGTCCGTCACCAAGCTCGTGCGGGCGCTCGACCGGCTTCGGCAGTACCGGTTCGCCCCTCGCATCCTCGAACCCGTCGACACGTATTTCAAAGGGATCGCGGAGGCGGCCGGGGAAGAGTGGAGCGCGGCGTTCGCCGACATGGAGCACGCCGTCCAAGACCCCGAGCTCCTCGCCCGACTCCAGCTCGAGAATCCGTTTCTGGCGGCGATCACCCGAAACACGTGCTCGCTCACGCGGCTCGAAGCGAGCGACAAGATCAACGTGGTGCCCCCGAGCGCGAGCGCGGAGATCGACTGCCGCGTGCTCCCGGATCAGGATGTCGACGCGTTTCGCGCCGAGATTCGGAGTGTGCTCAACGATTCGGCCATCGAGATCGAGACGGTCATGGCGTTCACGCCGGCGATCTCCTCGACGGACACGGATGTCTATCGAGCCCTCGAGACCGTGACGCGAGCCCGGTACGAAGACGCGAGCGTGCTGCCATCGGTGGCCGCCGGTTTCACGGACAGCCATTTCTTCCGTGATATAGATATTCACGCGTACGGGTACTCGCCGATGGCCGTGCCCGAGGAGGACTCACCGCGGCTCCACGGGAACGACGAGCGGATCTCGATCGAGAACGTGAGACGGGGGACGGAGATCATGCTCGAGATTCTCGAGCGGATCGCCGTGACCCCGGTGCCCTAGGACGGACGACCCGAGGCGGTCACGACCGCAACGAGGAGATGATGCCGGATAGACCCCCTTCGCGCGCGACCAAGGCGATTCACGCCGGTGGAGCGCAGCCTCGACCGGAAGGCGCGGTCGTGACGCCGATCTACCAAACGGCCAACTACGAGTACAACGGCGAGGACTATCACGATGTCGGGTACATCCGGCTCAGCACGACGCCGAACCACCGCGTGCTGAGCGAGCGGATCGCCGCGCTGGAGTCGACCGAGGACGCGCTCGTGCTGGCGAGCGGGATGGCCGCGATCTCGGGCGCGCTCCTCACCGTGCTGTCCGCGGGCGACCACATCCTCGTCCAGGACACGCTCTACGGCGGGACGGCCGGGTTCGTCGCGCACGACCTGCCGCGGTTCCACATCGCCAACTCGGTGATCGACCCGCAGGACCCGGCGACCTGGGCCGAGGCGGTCTCGGCCGACACGCGCGCCATCTACGTCGAGACGATGACGAACCCCCTGGTCCAAGTCGCGGATCTCGAAGCCGTCGTAGCGTTCGCTCGCGAGCACGATCTCGTCTCGATGATCGACAACACGTTCGCGAGCCCGATCAACTTCCGACCGGCCGAGATCGGCTTCGATCTCGTGTTCGAGAGCTGCACCAAATACATGAACGGGCACAGCGACATCGTGGCCGGCTCCGTCGCGGGCCCCGCCGAATGGGTGCGCCGTATCAAGGTCATGCACGACCACCTGGGCGGCGCGCGCGATCCACACGCCGCGTTTCTCCTCGAGCGAGGCCTCAAGACGCTCGACGTGCGCGTGCGT
>JAKSCH010000349.1 GCA_022360695.1 Gemmatimonadota bacterium | reverse complement strand
CGATCGTGACGTGATAGACGAACACGTATCGCCACGCGGTCGGATTCGAGTGCGCCTCGGCATACCTCGTCTCGACCCGGATGCGGACGGCCCCGCGCTCGAGGGGGAGATCCGCTCGCGGACTCCGGTCTGCCGTCACGCGTCGCGGTTGCCGATCACGGGGCTTCCGGGCTCGAGGCGGGCGGCGGATCGGCCAGTCGCCCCTCCTCGACCCAACGCGCCCCATCGATCTCGACGGTGGCGTCGAGAAAGAACACCCAGCGCACGTATCCGCCTCCGACCGCACCGCCCAGCTCGGAGTTGTCACCCAGCGAGAGCCGTACGACGCCGGCTCCGTATCCGAAGTAGGGGAGCCACGGATCGTCGTCCGGGACGGCGAGAAACGGGTTGAACCCGACCCCGAGCTCGCGAAACACCGCCGCCTCGCCCGCGGCGGCGAGCTCCGCCTCCACCGCCGACTGGCCGGACGCCGCGGCGATGTCCGTCACGACGCCGTCGACGAACGTGAGCGTGAGATCCTCGACGACCTCGCCGCTCCAGCGCGAGCGAGGATAGGCGATCGTCCCCTGAACCGTCGTCTCGAGGGGCGCGACGCGAAGCGCCCCCGCGGGGAGCTCGACGTGCCAGTCGATCAACACGCGACCCTGGCGGGCGCGCGCGGCTGACGCGTCACCGTCCTGTCGGTTCACGGGACGATCGCCGATGCGAAACCGGATGTCCGTCCCGGCGGGGGTCGTGACGCGGATCTCTCCGACGCGGGCGGCCGCCTCGAAGGCCCGCTGCCGGGCCGCGAGATCGTCGTAGTCGAGCGCGAGGATCGCGCGACGATAGACCGAATCGGCCCGCGCATCGGTGGCGGGCACCGACTCGGCCTCGGCGCCGATGGGGTACGCGCGATCCTCGACCGCGTAGGCGCCGCCCCAGTGGAAGTGGACCTTCCGGCGATCGCTCGCCCCCTCGGCGAGCAGATCGTTCATGGCCGCATAGGGCGCGTCGCCGGCACCGGCACCGGGCAGCATGACGCCCACGGGAATGTCGCGGAGGAGCTCCCGGAGCTCGGCCCGGCCGAGTCCCCGCGCGGCGGCCGCGAACTCCGGATCGCCACCGTCCCCGTAGGGACCCGACCCGGAGAGCGTGCCCAGATACTCGCCGCCCGCCGTTTCAACCGCGGCCTCGAGCGCGAGGGGAAGATCGTCGAAGAGCCCGGGCGTCCCCACGCCGAACACGCGCTCCCCGGGCGCGAGCTGCAATCGATCGACCACCACGTCCATGACCGGTCGCCAGCCCGCGGGAACGTCGGACTCGACCGTCTCTTCGGCGCCCGACCCGGCGCATGCGGTCAGCGCGGCGCACCACGCCGCGGCCCTCAGGACGTCGCGTGTCCGCGCCCCGCGCCCGTCACCGGGCCGCTCCGATCTCCCGCCGCGCTCGGTCATCAATCGATCGACACGCGACGCGTCAGCTGTCCGTTGCTCTCCCAATACGTCTTCTTCCGGGTGATCAGCGGGTCGTCCGCCGCGGGCTGGACATCGCCCGCGCTCGAGATCGCACGCGACGTGATCGCATGCTCCCCGTCCGACGCCGCCCAATCGATGTGCCAGAACGTCCACGTGTCCGGGTCGCCGCGCCCTTCGCCCAACGTCGCTTCGCGCCAAGCTCCGTCGTCGATCCTCACTTCCACGCGCGCGATATCCGCCCCCCATGCGGCGCCGTGGATCCGGTGGCCATCCCCATCCCGCGTGACCTTGGCGGGGACGGAGTTGATCTTCGCCCGTCCTACCGAAGTCTCCGCCCAAACCGTCTCGCCATCGCGCACCTCCTCGCGGAGCGTCACGTAGTCGCGCGCCATGAACCGTCCCATGTAGCGCGTATCGCGGATCTCGATTCGGGTCAGCCATTTGACGTTCGCCACGCCGTACCAGCCCGGCGCGATCACGCGGAGCGGGAATCCGTGCTCGGTCGGAAGCGGCTCGCCGTTCACCTCGTAGCAGAGGAGGATCTCCGGGTCCATCGCATCGTCGAGCGACATGCTGCGTGCGAAGTTCTGCGTGACCGTGTTGCCGCGGATCTCTTCCTCACCCTGGTCCGCCCCGAAGAAGACGACCTCGATGCCGTCCGGAGCGATCCCGACCTCCTCGAGCACCGAAGCCAACGGCGTCCCGGTCCAGCGCGCGTTGTGCACGGCGCCGATGAACCCGGAGAAGCCGCGGTTGCCGGCGCACTCGAGCGTCATCACGACGTCCTGTCGCGGACGCGCGCGGAGCTCGTCCAGGGTAAAGCTCCGGAGTCCTTCCACGAGCCCGCCGATCTCGAGGCGCCAGTCCTCGGCCGCGATCTCCGGGGTGCCGTAGTGACCCACCCGAAACAGCTTCTCGGTCGGCGTGACCCACGACGAGAGCGCCTCCCAGTCCAGCACGTTCACGCGAGCCATCGACTCGTCGGGGCGGTCGAGCCACGGGACCACGGCTTCCTGTGCGATCCGTGACATCCAGCGCGACAGCGTATCCATCGGCATCAACGCCAGCCCCGCCGCCGCCGCTCCACCCCGGACCACCGCGTCGCGTCGCGTCATCCCGGGAGTTTTCGTCATGTCGCGCTCCTCAGCGTGTGGAGTTGGAAGCTGTCTCCTCGACGGGACTCGCCGTCGGTCGACTACCGGAAGCTCAGGCCGGTATGATCGCGCCCGCCGACCATCCGGAACGTGACCTCGCTCATGGCGCGGATGTCCTCGTCGGGCCGGCCGGCTACGGCGATGATGTCGGCGAACTTGCCCACCTCGATCGTGCCGACCTCGTCGTCGATCCCGACGATGGTGGCGTTGATCCCCGTGGCCGCCGTGATGGCTTCGAGGGGTGTGAAGCCCGCGTCGACGAGATTCTCCATCTCGATCGGCATCAACCCGTGCATGCTGTCCGTGCCGATTCCCACCAGAACCCCCTTCGCCTTCGCCCGCGCGAGTTGGTCCAAACGGTCCGTGCGACGACCGGCCCGACGCTCGTCGGCTTCCAGCGCGCGGGCGTGGACCCCGCGGCTGCGCTCCAGCCAGTCGCGCGCATGCTCGGCCTCGTTGTCGAGAAACGACCATTCATCGAATACCGCCTGGAACCCGATGGTGTACGTGTTCACGAACCCCACCTCGCGGGTGGCCAGCAGATCCATGAGCTCGTCGGTCAAGTTCCCGCCGTGCTGGATCGAGTTCACTCCGGCCTCGACGGCGAGCCGGATCGACTCGCCGTTGGCGTGCGCCGTCGCCTCGATCCCGAGTCGGTGCAGCTCATCGACCGCGGCGTCGATCTCTTCCTTCGTGTAGTTGCTCTCGCCGGGCGCGTACGGGGTCCCGTTGTTCGGTCCGACCCGCGCCCGGTCCGTGATGGTGAGCTTCATGTGGTGAGCGCCCATCTCGTAGTTCTGCCGTACGAAGGTGCGCATGGCCCAGGGACCGTTCGTGGTCCGGTACTCCGCGGGACCGTGCCCGGCGGTGGTGGAGATGAAGTTGCCGCTCGGGTAGATCCGTGGGCCGGGGATCACGCCGTCCTCGACGGCCTCCGCCGCCTGGATGTCGTTGTAGTGCACCTCGCCCACGACGTACACGCTGGTGACGCCGGACAGGAGCTGCACCCGGACGTTGCGGACGATCCGGGCCATCTGTTTCGCGTCGTGCTGCTCCATCCCCTCGAGCTGTCCGCGCAGCGTGCGGGTGTCGGGACGGATCGAGAGGTGCGCGTGCGCATCGACGATGCCCGGCAGCACCGTCCGGTCGGCGAGGTCGATGACGCGTGCGCCCGCCGGGATCACGATGTCGGTCGCCGAACCCACGGCCTCGATTCGACCATCGCGGACGATGACCACCGCGTTTTCCCGGGCCGCCGCGCCGGTGCCGTCGATGAGCCGGCCCGCGCGGATCGCCGTCGCGGGCTGCTGCGCGCGAATTCCACCCGTGCTCGCGACGACGGCCGAAAACGCCACCAAACCGAGCCACCGTTTGCGCATCTCTCATCCTTTCTCCGGAGCGGCCCCGCGCGCCGAGCGGCGTCGCGAGTCCGCACCCGTGGACTACATGGCTTCGACGGGGACCAGGCGGACGACCGGCGTGGGCTCCCCGTCTCGACCGTCGATCGCCAGGTAGATCAGTCCATCCGGCCCCTGGCGAACGTCGCGGATCCGGCCCACGCCCTGGACGAGCGTCTCCTCTCGAACGATATCGTCGCCCTCGAGCGTCAGACGGGCGAGCTGGTTGCCCCGCATCCCGCCGACGAAGAGATCGCCGTTCCACGCCGGGAATCGGTCCCCCGTGTAGACCATCATCCCCGATGTCGCGATGGATGGGACCCAGAAGTGCGCCGGCGACTCCATCCCCTCGCGAAGCGTGCCTTCGTGGATGGCGGACCCGCTGCCGTAGTTGACGCCGTAGCCGACGACGGGCCAGCCGTAGTTGAGCCCGGGTCGGATCAGGTTGAGCTCGTCGCCGCCCTGTGGGCCGTGCTCGTTCGCCCAGACCCGCCCGGCGGGATCGATCACGAGCCCCTGCGGGTTGCGGTGGCCGTACGACCAGATCTCGGGCCGGTGACCCGGCGTGTCGACGAAGGGGTTGTCCGCCGGGATGCGCCCGTCATCGTGGAGGCGGTTGATCGTGCCGTGGTGGGTCGACGGATCCTGGGCCGGGTGGGCCTCCAGGTCGCCCCGCGGCGGCGCCTGCCGATCCCCGACGGTGATGAACAGATACCCGTCCTCGTCGAACGCCAGACGACAGCCGTAGTGTCCGCGGCCATCGCTCACCGCCTCGAAGATCTCCTCCACGTTCGTGAGCCGCCCGCTTTCGTAGTGACCTCGAATCACCGCGGTCGTGCCACGCGAGTCGGGGTCGTCGTCCGGCTTCGAATAGCTCACGTAGAGCAGCCGGTTCGACTCGAAGTCGGGGTGCGGTACGACGTCCAACAGCCCGCCCTGTCCACGCGACTCGACCGCCGGGATCCCGGACACCGGGTCTGGCAACAGAAGACCGTCGCGCACGACCCGCAGCCGACCCGGTTTCTCCGTGACGAGCATCTCGCCGGTGGGGAGGAACGCGATCGACCAGGGCCGCTCGAGCCCCTCGGCGACGGTCTCGACCCGATAGTCGTGATACGCCGAGCGCATGACCTCCTGGGCCCCTGCCGGGGTGACCGCGATCGACAGGAGACCCGCTACGGCGACGGTACGACGGAAAGGTGTCCGGAACATCCTCGACTCCTCGATTGGCTCGGTTCTCGGGACGGTCGAAGGACCGGTCGCCGCCCCTCCGGGGGAAGATGGGCCCCCGGCGAGGATCTAGCACGGGGCACCGGGTGGCCGGGGCGCGAGCCGGCCGTCATGTTCGGTCGAACGGAGGATACGCGTGAGACGAACGAGCGCAGTTGCGTGGCTGGCCTTCGCCGCTTGTGCGCCGGTCGAGCCGGCCTCGGAGCCGACCGACGCGCTCGCCGCCGCCTTCGACGGCGCGAGCGGCGATTGGGTCGATCTGACCTATTCGTACTCGAACGAGACGATCTACTGGCCGACCGATTCTCTGGGCTTCGAGCTGGAGGAATTGGCCTACGGCGACACGCCGGGCGGGTACTTCTACAGCGCCTATCGGTTCGCGAGCGCGGAGCACGGCGGGACGCACCTCGATGCGCCGATCCACTTCGCGCGCGGGGGGGCGCCCGTGGACGCCATCCCGCTCGATCGCCTCATCGGACCCGCCTACGTGGTCGACGTCACGGATCGGGTATCGCCGGATTACCTGGTGACCGTGGCGGACCTCGAGGGGTTCGAGGCCGTGCACGGGCCGATTCCGCCGGGGGCGATCCTCCTCCTCCGCACGGGCTGGGGCGAGCGTTGGCCGGATCGTGCCGCTTACCTCGGCACGAGCGCCGCGGGCGCGGCGGCGATCCCCGAGCTCCACTTCCCGGGGCTCCACCCGGACGCCGCGCGGTGGATCGCCGAGCAGCGGTCCGTCGGTGCGATCGGAATCGACACGCCGAGCATCGACCATGGTCAGTCGACGACGTTCGAGACACACGTGGTCCTCTACGAGGCGGGCGTCCCGGGGCTCGAGAACGTCGCCAACCTCGGCGCGCTCCCCCCCACCGGGAGCTATGTGCTGGCGCTGCCCATGAAGATCGAGGGTGGGAGCGGCGCACCGGTCCGCATCGTCGCCTTCGTCCCGCGCTGACTCGGCCGCGGCTACTCGGCCGCGGCTACGCGGTCGCGTCTCGAGCGCCGGCGTGCAGCTTTCGGCCGAACTCGCGTCGCAGGAGGAGCCCTGCGGCGATCGCTTGGAGCCCCACCGTGGCCACGGACAAGAACCACAGGTGTCGGAGCTCGAACCAGGGGAGGCCCGAGAGAAGGGCGGCGGGCACGGCGAACGTCAGGAGTCGACTCGCCGAAGCGATCAGCGCCGGGACCGTGTTGCCCAGCGCCTGGAACAGGCTCGAGCACGTGAAGATGAACCCCATGGCGACGAAGTTCCACGAGATGATCTGAAGGAACTCCGCCCCCACGGCGACGACGGTCGCGTCGCGGCTGAAGCCTCCCACCAGGAGACCGGGACGGATCTGACAGAAGAGCGTCAGCATCAACATGATGACGCCGCCCATGACCACCGCGTGCCGAAACGTGGCGCGTACCCGGTCGTGGCGCTTCGCGCCGACGTTCTGACCCCCTACGGGCGCCGCCGCGAAGGAGATGGCCATGGCCGGCAGGAAGACCGCCTGCATCACCCGGGTCCCGACGCCGAATCCGGCCTGCGCGTCGGCGCCGAACCCGCGGATCGCCCAGTAGATCACCGCCATGTAGACGAACATCAGCGCGAACTCGCCGCCCGGCGGGAGGCCGACGCGCAGGATCCGTTTCCACGTCGCCCACCGAGGGCGCAGCAGGCGGCCATCGAACACCACGTAGCGCTCGAGTCGCACGAAGTAGATCGACAACATGAGCACTCCGATCGCCACGGAGATGGACGTGGACAGACCGGCTCCCATGACGCCGAACGGTCGTCCGGTCAGCCACCCTCCGATCATGAACGGCGCGAGCGCGGCGTTGAGCGCGACGGTGGACACCTGGACCACGATGGTCGGCGTCACGATGCCGGTGCCGCGGAGCGCGGCCCCCATGGCGATGAGGGCGAACTGAAGCGCGAGCCCCGGCAAGAACCACAGCAGGTACTCGGTGCCGGCCGCGATGACGGCGGCGTCGGCCGCCAAGCTGCGCATGTAGAACCCGGCGAATGCGTAGCCACACACCAGCGTGGCCGCCGCATAGATCACCGCCATGCCGATGCTCTGGTTGAAGAGCAGGTTCGCGTCGTCGCGGTCCTTCCTGCCGCTGGCCTGCGCGATGAGCGCCATGGTCCCGACCCCGAGGATCTGGGTCAGGGCCATGACGATGAACTGCACGTTCCCGGCGGAGGTGAGCCCCGCGATCGCCGCCTCGCCGATCCGGCCGACGAAGAAGAGGTCCACCAGGTAGTAGAGCGTCTGGAACACCATGCCGATCGCGATCGGCGCGGCGAGCTTGATGATGTGGCGCGGGACCGAGCCGACCGTCAGGTCTTCCATGGCCGTCCCTTCAGCCCGAGGCCTCCTCGGTGATCCGCTCGAGGACCGCCCGGGCGTAGTCCTGATCCCATGTAACCGCGCTCGTCCGGGCCGTCACGTCGACCTTCGTGGATCCGGATGGTTCGGTCTCGAGCCGTACGGTCACGTCGGGCTCGCCTGCCGCCGGCTCGCCACGATAGACGCGACGTTCGTTTTCGTCGTCGATCTCGAGGCCGGTGCGCTCGATCTCGAGCGCCTCGAATGCGCGCTCGGTCGCGTCGGCGACAGCGGCGATCGGCTGGACGAGCACGGACTCGACGCCGCGGCTCGTCAAGTAGATCCCGCCGCCGGCGCCCGCACCCGCGGCCGCCACCACGCACCCCGAGGTGCACGTCGCCAGCAGGAGCGCGAACCATCGGGTCGGAGCTTTCACACGGTTCCCCGGCGCTGTGCGCCGGGGCCACGGATCTAGCGGATCGCCATCACCAGCCAGACCAACTCCCGACGACGGATGTCACGATCGAAAGGAGCAGGAGGAGCTCCGTTCGCTGCCGGCGCCGCTCGAGAGCGGCGCGTCTTCAGGCTCGATGACCGGCGGCCGGCTGGCAAGGGCGTGCGCGCGCCCGACGACGCGCGCTTCTTCGCGCCCGTACGCTTCCGCGGGGGCCGCTTCTCGGGGACGGGACGGTCGACGCCGGCGGTCAGGAAACCTGGCGCCGCGTCGTCGGCTCGGACTTGATCAGTAGCAGCCGCCGGTTCGCCGGGTAGAGCCACTCCGCTCCGCGCTCGGTCACCACGGCGTCGTCCTCGAGCGGGATCCGGAGCTTCGCGCCACCCCACTCGGGGATCGGCGTATAGGCGAAGAGCTCGATCGAGAGCAGGTTCGACGGGACCACCTGAAACGTCAACCGGCGCGGGTTCCAGGTGGCGATCGACGGACCGATGCCGTGACCGAGGTTCCCCACCGAGTGGTGCCCCTCCCACGTCACATCCGTATCGGGTCCGGCGGTGGGCTGGTTGAACGGGATCGGGTTGAACCCCGCTTCGGTGAGCGCAGCGCCGATCCGATCCATGTTCTCGCGCGCCGTGATGCCGGGTCGGATCGCCCGGCGCGAGACCTCCCGCGCGGCGATCGCCCGATCGAATGCGTGCTGAACGCTCGGCATCGCTTCCGTCTCGCTCGATCGAAGGACATAGGCGACACGCTTCATGTCCGTGCAGAAATTGAGGTGACACACGCCCCAATCGATCATCATGACATCGCCGCCCTGGATGATTCGGTCGCTCGAGACGGCCTCGATCCCTTCCGGACCGGTGATGTAGATCGACGGAAACCCGAACGAAGAGCCGAGCCCACGTTCGAGCAGCCGATCCATCAGCCACCAGGCCACGTCTTCGAGAGCCGTGACACCCGGCGTGATCACCTCGTTCGACAGCGCGCGCTCCGCCAGCTCGCGTGAGATCTCGCCCGCTTCCGCGAACCCGGCGATCTCGGAGGTGACTCTTCGAGCGCGGAAATCGGAGACCAGCTTTTCGGCCGAGACGAGCCGCGAGGCGTAGGGCTCGCCGAGTGTCTCGACCAGCATCCTGTGCGAGGTGTACGACAAGCCGTCTGCCGCACCGATGTTCTCCCCCATGTTCACGCCGATCCGGCCGGGGTCGCGCTCGCGCACGAACTCGGCGAGGTCGAAGCTCGATGTCACGATGTCGTACGCCCCGTTCTCGGCCAACAAGTAGCCGCTCACGCCCAGTGCCGCTCGTTCGATGCGATCGCCTCCTCGGTCCGTGAAGACGTAGTAGCCGACAGGATTGACGTAGCCGAGCCCGAAGTCGGGCGTCAGCGGATCGTCGAGCCCCTCCTTCCGGACCGTGATCCACATGTCGATCTCGTTCTCGCGCATGACTTCCGGCAGCACGAGATCGAACTTCTCACGCCGCATCTCCGACATTCGCTCCCAACGACGACGCGCCTCCTGTGCATGAGCCGGCGACGGGAGAAGGACGGCGAACAGGAGGAGCACGAGAAGTGCGCGCATGGATCTGCCCCGAGTTACGTGGTTCTCAGCGAGGAGTGCATTGTGCTCGGCGCGGCCCCGAGAGGCCAGCCGGCCGCGGGGGGAACGGGACTCGGCGGCTCACGGGAGCGCCTGGCGCGTCTACATCTCGTGCATGTGGACCTCGCGCTGGGGATACGGGAAGGAGCACCCGGCCGCCTCCAGCCCCTCCTTCAGCTCGTGGTGCACGCTGAAGTGAGCCTCCCAGTAATTGTCGGTCTTGACCCAGGGGCGGACGAGGAAATTCACCGAGGAGTCGCCGAGCTCGAACACCTCGACATCGGGCGCGGGCTGTTCGAGGACCAGCGGGTTGTCGCCCAGGACTCGCTCGATCGTCGATTTGGCGACGCCGAGGTCATCGTCGTAGGAGACGCCGAAGACCATGTCGACGCGGCGCGTCTCGTTCGCCGTCAGGTTCTTGATCACCGATCCGTAGATCTCCCCGTTGGGGATGTGGATCTTGACGTTGTCCTTCGTGTTGAGGGTGGTCGAAAACAGACCGATGGCCTCGACGACCGCTTCCACGCCGGCCGCCTCGATCAGATCGCCGACCGAGTACGGTCGAAAGATCAGGAGCATGACGCCGGACGCGAAGTTCGACAGCGTGCCTTGCAGCGCGAGCCCGACCGCCAGCCCGGCCGCGCCGAGGATGGCGACGAGACCCGTAGGCTGGGCGCCGAACCCGTTGAGCACGGCGACGAGGACCACCGCCATCAGCAGCCAGTACACCATCCCGCTGACGAACGGAGCCAGCGTCGCCTCGATCCCCCGCTTCGCGAGTCGCTTGTCCACGGTCTTCCGGATGCGTTTCGCGATCAGCCGCCCGATGATGAGGATCGCGAGCGCGCCGATGACGCGGAGCCCGTATTCCGTGACGACGCCCATCAGCTGATCCACGAGCGCCGCTACATCGATGTCTTCGAACATCGAACTCTCCTGGCCGAGTAGGTTCCACACGATCATGGATCCCTGATCGCCCTGGAGCGCGGTGGGTCACATCGTCGGACCCCGGACCCGATCGGACCCGGGCTCGACGACACGCGCGACGATCGAATCTCAGACGCTGGGCGTACGCGTGGTGCGGCGGCCTAGACGTCGGGTACGGGCCGCGGGGACATCTCGACGCCGCGCTTGACGATGCTCGACAGGGCGAGACCGGCGATGCAAAACGCGGCGAAGAGGTGAAAACCGACGCGGAGCTGCGTGCCGTTCTCGGTCGCGACATCGGCGAACCGGGACTCCCCCAACAACGCGGCGAGCTGATTCCCGGTGAGACCATCGAACCCCAGGAACGCCAGAAACATCGCGATGACGAACACGTCGGCCATCGACCACTTCCCGGAGTCGAGCGCGAAGAATCGGACGAGACCGCTCGAGCGCGCGCGACTCGCGTAACGGTAGGCGAGCGTGGCGAGGAGCTTGCACGCCGGAAACACGACGCTGAACAGACCGATCCCTAGCCCCACGAGGACGAGGTCGGCGCGACGGGTGCGCACGAGGAGCTCGACCACATCCAGGATGCTCTTGCTCTGGAAGAAAAGCACCTGGTTCTCGAACGAGATCGACGCCCCGATCAGCGTGAGATCGAGCCGGGCGATCTCCGCCTTGACGTCGATCATCGGCGTCAGCACGCCGCCGAGGAGGAGCGCGAACACCCCGACCAGGACACATGAGAGCTCGACGGCGCCAAAGTGACGCCCCGGCCAGGCCGCGAGCAGCATCATCGCGGCGACCGCGACGATCGCGAGCAAGCCGTCGCGCATGAGCGTCTCGTCGTACGCACCCAGGCGCTCGGTCAACGTCGAGCGACACGCGCCCCGCTCCTCACACCCGTTCGACTCCAAGACGGCCACGAAGGCGCTGCGATCGGTGTCGGCGAACGTCGAGTCGGCGAACGCCGTCACCCGATCCTCGAGGAACGTCTTCAAGCGGTCCCGGTTCTCGGGTCGCTCCAGCTCCGACACCGCGATCTCGGCGAGCTCGCCGGAGCTCGCGCGGAGCCCATCGAAGTCGACCACGAAGTCGGTCGCGAGCTGACGTAGCGAACCGAACGGACGCTCCTCGTTCTGGAGCCGAATCGTTCGCTCCACCTCGG
This sequence comes from Gemmatimonadota bacterium, assembly GCA_022360695.1. Taxonomy (GTDB): domain Bacteria; phylum Gemmatimonadota; class Gemmatimonadetes; order Palauibacterales; family Palauibacteraceae; genus Palauibacter. The sequence continues at coordinate 8,854 of JAKSCH010000349.1, read as the reverse complement.
TGATCAACCGGCTGATGACGCGCTCGAAGACGCGCTGGACGTCGTCACGTCGCGCAGGCTCTTCCCCGAAGGTCTCGATCTGGCGATTCATGGCGACCACGAGGTGCCCGACCCAGACGTCCGCGTCGAGCAGTCCGTATTGCACGTCGTCGATCGTCGCGAGGTCCTGCTTCACCGTCTGCGCGAGCCCCGACGTCGCGTGGATTCGCACGACGAGCCACACGACGGCAAGCGCCAGAAAGGGGAGCAGGAGACGGCGTAGCAGCAGCATGGTACGACCATACGGGGATTCGGCGGTCGGAGTTACGCCGCGGCCCGGCCGCCGACTCTCCTCGACTACGTGAGCCGCCCGAGTGCCATCGAGCGCACCCGGGAAGACGCGTTTCGTCGAGGCCCCCCGGGGGGGCGCTAGGTCGCGGTCGTGTTCTTGAGCACGACGCGTCTGTTCTGCTGCCGGCCCGCTTCGGTCGAGTTGTCGGCGACCGGCTCGGACTCACCGCGCCCGACGGCGGTTACTCGGCTCGGATCGATGCCGGCCTCGACCAGGTAGTCGACGACGGCCCGAGCGCGTCTCTCCGACAGGGCCTGGTTGTAGTCGTCATCGCCGGCCGAGTCGGTGTGCCCCTCGATCGCGATCGTGAGCTCTTCGTGACGCTGAAGCGTCCGGGCGATCTCTTCGAGCGTCGGGGTGGACTCTCCCCTCAACCGATCGGAGTCGAAGTCGAACAGGATGCCCCGGGTGGTGAACGCCCGGTCACCGGTGGTCAGCGACTCGTAGAGCGGGTCGCCGTGCACCGCGATGACGAGCTCGCTCAAGAACGCCGGACGCGACGTGTTCGCTTGCACGTGGATCTCGATGAAGGTGCCGCGCCCGAAGTCGCCGTTCGGCACCTGCGCCATCCGCTCGTCGTCCGCGTACAGGATCGCGTAGTCGGCCTTTCCATCTTCGATCTCGGGATCGCCATCGACTTGGAGCTTGTACGAGATGAGCTCGTGGTCGAGATCGTCCGTGATCGTCGTGGTCGAGATGGGCTGCCGCTGGAAGTAGATGCCGCCGTTTTGCCAGAGATAGAGATAGCTGTGGGGGAAGCTCCCCATGTTTCCGGGCATGTCTCCGTTGGCGATCCAGATCCCGGCGTTTCGTATCCCGGCCTGGAAGCCCAGCTCAAGCGTGTAGTCGTCCGGTAACGGCTCGTCGAGGTTCACCCGAAACGTGGTCGGAGCGGTGTACCGGATCAGGGGGACGCCATCGCGTTCTACGATCTCGGCGTTACCGCTCATGAACTCGAGCTGCCGCGCCGGGAACCGTCCGACGGGCTCGTCCGCGAGATCGAGCGCGAACGCGACCGTGTTGCCGGGCACGAAGTCGTAGTTCGCCCAGACGCCGGTCCCGACCTCGTCCGCGACCTCCTGCGGCTCCGCCAGCTTCGCCGCGTCCTCCGGGTCCGTCACGGGATTGCCGTCGGCGTCGGTTATGATTGTCCCGGTGTCGTCCACGAAGACGGTCGTCTTGCCCTCGGCGCGCGCTTTCTCGACGCACGCCGCGTCGCCGAGGGTGCAACGAACGGCATCGCGGACGCGGCGCTCGAGGGCGCTGGCCACCTCGTCTTCGACCGCGTTGCGAGCGCGGCGTAGCGGGTTGGGTAGCTGCCCGTCCGCCGGGGCGGGAAGAGCGGGGAGCAGCAGCGCGACGGTCGCGACGGTGAGCATGGCGCGTCGAGTCGACATGGCGAGACCTCCGGGTCGGTCCGAGTCTGCGCGACTCGGAAGGATCGTTCGACGTAGCGTACCGAGACGGATCGGCGCACTGTATCCCACTTTTGTTTGATTAGCGCCGGAATCCCCCTTTCGTGGGATTCCAGCGCACCGGTGGGTGTCGCACTGTCGTCTTCGTCGTCGGTATGGTGCTTCCGGCCCTGACTTTCTCGCCGACGCGCGTCATACTGTCGACGGTGAGCCGACCGTCGGGACCTGAGCTCGCGGTCGTACGGGCCACGGCTGGCTCACGGTCCACCACACGGGTCGCCACGCGGGAGCAGACGTGTCCAACGACACCGATCCGATATCCGTCGCGGTCGTCGAGGATGTGACCCAGGTTCGTGAGGGCCTGGCTCTACTCATCAGCTCTTCCGACGGCTTCGACGCCATCGGCGCGTACGACTCTGCGGAGCGGGCGATCGAGGCGTTCGCGACGCGACCGCCCGATGTCGTCCTCATGGACATCGGACTCCCCGGCATGTCGGGTATAGAGGCGACCCGATTGCTCAAGGAGCGATGGCCCTCCGTGCAGGTCATGATGTTGACGGTCTACGAAGACGACGACCGCATCTTCCGGTCCTTGCAAGCCGGCGCCACCGGGTACGTCCTCAAGAACACATCCCCGACCGACCTGCTTCACGACATCTCGACGTTGAATCGAGGCGGCTCGCCCATGTCGAGCTCGATCGCGCGGCGGGTGGTGGAAACGTTCCACGCCACACCTCCGTCGGAGCCTGGCGAAGAACCCCTCACCAAACGGGAGGAGGAAATCCTCGCGTTGTTGTCGGAGGGATTCCGGTATCGGGAGATCGCCGACAAGCTCACGATCGGAATCGAGACGGTGCGCACCCACATCCATCACATCTATCGGAAGATGCACGTCCGTTCTCGGACGGAGGCGGCCGTCAAGTACGTACGTCGTACGAGCCGTTGAGGGCCGATCGGCCAGACGGCGATCGAACGGAACGAAAGGCGGCGCGTCTTGCCGTGGTGCTCTGCTGCGGTTCGCTACCGGTCGCCGCTCCGCTCCTCGGACAGCCACTCGATCGCTTCGTACACCAGTCCTGGACGCTCCGCGAAGGGCTCCCACAGAGCTCCATCTACGCGCTGAAGCAAACACGAGACGGATATCTCTGGATCGGGACGCTCCAGGGTCTCGTTCGATTCGATGGAAAGCACTTCACGCTGTACGAGTCGCGATCGACGCCGGGACTGGAGGGCGATCGAATCGTCGGCTTGACGGAAACGGCCGATGGCACGCTCTGGATCGCGACCCAAACACATGGACTTTCGCGGTATCGTGATGGGGTCTTCGAATCGTATGGCATCGAGGATGGCTTGCCCAGCAATGCCGCCGGTCCGGCCGGGAGCCTGACGGCCGACGAGGACGGTGGACTCTGGGCCGGCATGGACCGCGGGTTGGCGAGGTTCGTACCGGATCGGGATGGGGGTCGGGGGCGATTCGTCACCGTGGGCGCGACCGAGGGTCTGCCGAGCGGGCTCGTGACCGCGACGCACGTCGACGAGGACGGTGGCTTGTGGGCCGGCACCATCCGCGGCCTGGCATACCGGACGCCCGGATCGAGCGAGTGGACCGTGTTCGGCGTCGAGGAGGGACTTCCCGGTGGCGTCGTCGGCAGCGTGCTGCGACGCCGCGATGGCACCCTTTGGCTCGGTACCGACCGCGGGATCAGCCGATTCGACCTCGAGGGCAGCCGATTCGAAACATACCCCGTCGACGGTGATGTCGTGTTCAGCCTGCTCGAGGATCGAACGGGCACGCTTTGGGCGGCGTCGCCCGGGGCCGGGTTGCTGCGATTCGATGGCTCGGGCTTCGTCCGCGAGACCAGCGCGGTCGGTGAGATCGGCCTCGCGGTCGTTCAGTTGTTCGAAGATCGCGAGGGGCACCTGTGGGTCGGCACGAACGGGAACGGTCTGCACCGACTCCGGCGCTCGCTCTTCGGAAGCTACGCCGCGGAGCCGGACGGTCGGGCCGGACCGATGACCCACGGCACGCTCGAGAGTCGATCCGGCGACATCTGGGCCGCGACGTACGAGGCGGGGCTCATCCGGATCGGGCGAGATGGCGCGGATCGTACGTTCAGCGTCGAGGCCGGGTTGCCGAGCCCCACGGTGTGGGCCCTGGCCGAGACCGCGGACGGCACGCTGTGGGTCGGAACGGAAGGCGGACTGGCTCGCAAGGACCGTGGGGCCGACACGTTTCGCCGCGTGCGGGTCCCTGCGGCGCCAGCACTCGATACTCGGCGCGTCACCGCCTTCGCGCAGGATTCGAACGAGCGACTTCTGGTCGGGACGTTCCTGACGCACGTGGCTCGGGTCATCCCCTCGAACGAAGATGTGCTGGACGCGGAGCTCGTCCTCCGACCGGACGGCATACCCCGCGGAGGTGGTATCCTCTCGATCCTGCTCGCTTCGGACGGGAGTCTTTGGCTCGGCACGCAAACCGCCGGGATCGTGCGCCTCGACGGACGAGGATCGCGGTTCTATGCTACCGAAGCCGGGCGGGGATCGAGCGCGATTCGGACACTCGTCGAGCGTCCGGATGGATCGATCTGGGCAGGCACCTACGGAAGTGGGCTGTGCGCGCTCGACCGATCCCGAGACCGCTTCCGCTGCGCATCGACGGATCACGGCCTGCCGGACAACACGGTCCACGCGATCGTCGAGGATGATCGCGGCTTTCTCTGGCTTTCTTCGAATCAGGGCTTGTTTCGGCTTCGAACGGCCGATGTCGTCGCGTTCTTTCGCGGGGAGGCCGTCTCCGTTCGAGCCGATGTGTTCACTCGCGCCGACGGACTCCCATCCACGGAGTTCAACGGAGGATTCCAGCCGACCTCGTGGATGACGCGCGACGGACGACTGCTGTTTCCCTCGACCAACGGGGTCGCGGTCGTCGACCCGAAGCGCATCGACGAGGTAGTGGGGGAGACCCCGATCATGCGGATCGAGGCCCTGGAGGCGGACGGCGATGCCGTGCCCCTGGGAGTCGATGTCGAGGTGCCCGCCGGTAGCGACCGCGTGGTCTTCGACTATACGGGCATCCACTTCGGCAACCCGGATGCGCTCCGCTTCGACTACCGGCTGGAAGGACACGATCCGCCGGGCATGTGGATCGAGGGTGGCGATGACCGGGTCGCCGTCTACACGAGCCTCCCGCCGGGCCCTTACACGTTCCGCGTTCGGGGCGCGCTGGGCAGCGGCGAATGGGAGGAGACGTCCTTGGCGTTCTCGCTACCGCCGCTGCTCCACCAGGCGCGCTGGTTTCAGGCGCTGGCAGCTCTCACGCTGCTCGGGCTCGTAGGGTTCGGAGCCGCCGCGGCTTCGCGACAACGGTTCCGCCAGGAGCTGGCGAAGATCGAGTCGCACCGTGCCCTGGAAGCCGAGCGCTCGCGCATCTCCCGGGACATGCACGACGAGGTCGGAGCGTCGCTGACCGAGATCACGATCTTGAGCGAGATCGCGCGACGCGAGCTGTCCCGTCCCACGCAAGCCGACGAGCGGCTCGATCGAATCGCGGCGACGAGTCGAGGCCTGGTCGAGAGCCTCGGACAGATCGTTTGGGCCATCAATCCGAAGCACGATCGGCTGCCCGCGCTGGCCGCGTACCTCCGCGAGCACGCGGCTCGCTACCTGGACGTCGTCGACGTCGAGACTCGCCTGGACTTCCCGACCCACGTCCCGGATCTCCGGGTGAGCGCCGAGATCCGCCGCAACGTCTTCGTCGTCCTGAAGGAAGCGCTTCACAACATCGCCAAGCACGCGAGCGCATCCTCGGTGACCGTCGTGCTCGCGGTGATGGACGAGACGCTACAGCTCACGATCCGGGACGACGGAGTCGGGTTCTCGGTCGGAACGCCGGCCGATCCGCCGAGCTCGGGTGCGCCCCTCCACTCCGGAAACGGGGTCGGAAACATGCGTCGACGCGCCGCGGACATCGGTGGCTCGCTCGAGGTCCGGAGCGAGATCGACGTCGGCACCGCCATCGTGCTCGATGCGCCGCTCCGCCGGTCCGTCCCGACATCGTCGTGACACGATTCGTGGTCGCCCCGACGGAGCCCGGCCAGCACGGAAGCGCTGCAACCCAGAAGGGTCGGCGTACGTCTGAAAGGGCGGCTTCGTCCACCTTCTGACCACAGCGCTCGATTCCCGACCTCGAGGAACGTCATGACACTTCGCTCGCTTCTGATCCGCGGCACCGCCCTCTTCGCGATCATCGCCCCCTCGCTCCACGCGCAAGCGGTCGGGACCGATCTCGCTTCGCGCATCCGGACCGTCGAGACGAGCCTCGGTCCGCGTGGAGATGAGGACCCGAACGTCCGGTGGACGATCGAGGAGCGCATGCAGCACTACGGCGTAGCGGGGGTCAGCATCGCGGTGATCGACGACGGCGAGCTGTTGTGGGCGAAGGCATACGGGGTCAAACAGGCGGGTCACCCGGAGCCGATCGACACGGAGACCGTGTTCTCCGTGGGCTCCGTCAGCAAGGTCGGCGCGGCGGCGGTCACGCTCCGTCTCGTCGACGAGGGAAAGCTCGATGTCGACCGGAACGTGAACGACTATCTCACGCGTTGGCGGGTACCGGACAACGAGCTCACCGCGCGTGAGCCCGTCACGCTGCGGCGCATCATGTCGCACACGGCCGGGCTGACCGTGCACGGGTTCGCGGACTTCCAGCCGGGTGAAGATCTTCCGACCCTCGTCGAGATCCTGGACGGTACCGGGCCCGCCAAGAACGCACCGGTCCGGGTCGACCTCCTACCGGGCTCCGAGTTCCGCTATTCGGGTGGTGGCACGACGGTCGAGCAGCTCGTGATCGAAGAGGTCAGCGGGATGGACTTCACCGCGGCGGCTCGCCACTACGTGTTCGAGCCCCTCGGGATGAGCCGCAGCACGTACGAGAACCCGCTCCCGGCCGAACACGGGAACATCGCGCGTGCCCACGACGCCCGAGGCGAGCCGGCGGCACTCCCGCGCGGTTGGGAGGCCATGCCCGAGGCCGCGGCCTCGGGTCTGTGGACGACACCGAGCGACTACGCGCGGCTGATCATCGCGTTCATCGAATCGTATCAGGGCGATGGCGAGACGTTCCTGACGTACGAGACGGCGCGTGACATGATGACCGAGGTACCTCCCGGCATCTTCGGTCTCGGGCCGGAGCTGGGTGGCGAAGGACCGACACGCAACTTCGTGCACGGCGGCGCGAACAACTCGTACAAGGCGTTCATGGCGGGCTATCTCGCCGAAGGCGATGGCCTGGTCATCTTCACGAACGGCACCCAGGGCAACAGACTCATCGGCGAGATCCGACGCGCCGTGGCCGTGGCGGGCTGGGACAGCCACTGAGCGAGTCGCTTCACGTATCGCCGGCCTCGGGGTGGATGTCGAGCGCGGCGAGCTGTAGCAGCCGTTGTCGATCAGGATCCGCATTGATGGCTCAGACCGACCAGCCGGAAAAATCCAAACCGGTCAGCGCGCGAAGCTGATTCGCCTCTTCCCGTAGCAGGTCCACGACATCCCGGTCCAGCACGGCACGTGGATCGGGTTGCGGCTCGATGGGCTTCGAGACTCCGGGTACGCGGTTCAGTGCGCGCCAAGCCCGGCCCGGGACGAGCCGACCCGGGCGGGTCCTGCGCGCGTTCGCCAGCCGTACGCCGAAGGGGCTGGCGCGTCTCTTCTGTTCCGTTCGATGTGGGAGCACGCCGAACTTCGGGTGAAAGAGGTCTCCATCGACCCCGACGAACTCGAAGACGCGCCGCAACGCGAACAGTCGTCGTTCGAGCAGCTCGTCCGCGTCCAGGACGAGGATCTGGCTGTCGTCGAAGTGGGCGCGAAAGCGCTGGAGCTGCATGTAGTATCTGCTCCGCGCGACGTACGACGTCTCCTCGTGCATCAGCGTCGCACGCATGTCTCCCACTCGCGACGCCTCGCATAGTTGTGGATCCAGTGCGCACGGATCCGCTCGATGGGATCGCGGACGATGTAGATGAGGCGCGCGTCGGGGATCGATGCGGCCATGCGTTCGGGGACACCGTCGAAGGTCGGGTGGGCCGTGTAGTTGGGAGACGTCTCGCCGCGAACGGGGGCACGACCGTCGAATCGCTTCACGTACCATTCCGGCCCGCGTGACCAGTTTCGGTCCTCGATGAAGTAGTTGAGCTCTTTCGGGCGAGACATCGCGATCGCCGGGTGGAGATCCAGGTAGTAGTGCAGCGCGCTCGTTCCACACTTCTGCGCGCCGACTACGACCAGATTCGGCAGTCGTGAGGCAGCCGGCTCACGGCCCCCGCGGTGCGGACCCGAGCGCCCGGCTCCCGCCGGGGCTTTTCCGGTCGTTCCGGTCGTCGGTGCGGCGGGACCGGACACGGTGTGCGGCGCGACGCGACCGAGCTTCGCGCTGAGCCAGCCACTCGCTCGCGCGACGCCCGCGACGTATGCCACGATCAGATACAGGACCGGCATGGCTCGCAGGTCATCTCGCCAATCGGGATCCAGTCCGACTGCCACGAGGCGCGGCCGGCAGAGCTGGAGCACGGGCCGATGGGCCTGCCGGCGCGCCAGCGCGACTCCGAAGAAGGGGACGAAGGTGAGAAGTCCGACCAGGTCGGGCCGCACCCCACGCCGCGCCCGGCGTGCGGCCGACCACCGGTTGGTAAACCAGACTTTGCGGAGAAACCTACATCCCCGATCGATCGTGGGGTGTCGAACGATCGCCCCGCTCGCGTGGCTCAACAGCGCACCGTAGCTGAGCGCTCGACGCGTGAAGTCGTAGTCACCGCCAGAAGGCAACGACTCATCGAACCCTCCGACGCGCTCGAACCAGGCCCGTCGGACCAGAAGATTGGCCGTGACGGCCGACGACTGTCGTACGTTTCGGCTCTGGTCCAGGAACATGTCCACCGTCAACAGCGGCGACGTTGCTCGCCGTTCTCGTGGCCATCGAGCCGTTCGTCCTGCTCGCGATACCACCCTTTGCCCTCCCCTTTCTCGTGTTCCAGTGGCGCATCGCCCGACAGCGCTACGAGATGGAGCACGTCCGAGCCACGAAGCGTAGGTGGACGCGTTACTACACGACGCT